>NC_015499.1:1375000-1675000 GCF_000212395.1 Thermodesulfobium narugense DSM 14796 | reverse complement strand
AAGAAACTCTGGATGGATTTTTGAGATGGAAATGTTTCTGGTGGATCTGGCAATAAAAACTTTTCTAATTTTACCATTGTAGTCTTTTGAGTTTCTTGAGAATTTTTTGATTTTTTGGATTTTTGATATAACTCTGTTTTTATATTTAGAAAATGAGCTAACATAATTGTTCTTTTAGCTACTTTAAAGTTTTTACACTTTATAATAATTCCCTTGTCATTAGCTTTCGAGTGAGAAAGCATTATGCCTTTCAACTCAAATTTTGACAGTCTTTTGTTCTCTATGGGTAAAGAAGCTATTTCACTTCTTATTATTTCATTTTCGTCATTTTTTAATTTCAACATTTTTCCACCCGTCCAGAGACATTATACCATCTAGCAAATTCGAAAAACAATTGTGTGCAAAATTCTCTTTAAATTAATTTAAATACACTAATTTTATCATATCACACTTTTATATTAAATTATTCTGATAACCCTTTTTTAAACCTAACTAATGTAATTTTTTGTTACTTTTAAATATATTGTCAAAAATGATTTTTGCTAATTTTTTGTGATCGTGTCTTATATGGTTTTCTTCATATAACAAATCCGCCAGAACTGTTTTAACTTTAAATTTTTCGAGTTCAGGTAGGTCGTTAATTACTATTTCAGAGCCTTTTTGTTCATAATAGTCTATAAGTTTTTCGGGCTTTTTGTTGTTTAGAAGAACTATGTCAAATGGCAAAAAGCCTAGTATCTCCAAAAAGGCTCTAACGTGGTCCGAAGCTTTATAACCTCCTGTTTCTCCCGGTTGTGTCATGATATTACAGACATAAATTTTTATTGCTTTCGAATCTTTTATTGCTTCTAATAGGTCTTTCATAAGTAAATTTGGCAAAATACTTGTAAAGAGACTCCCAGGTCCGATAACAATTGCATCCGCTTCATTGATTTTTTTTATGGCTTCCGGGAAAGCGCTGGGAGGTAAAGGATCTAAAAATATAGTTTCTATTGGGTAAATACTTCTTGATATATTTGATTCTCCCTCAACAATTGAGCCGTCTTTCAGTTTTGCGCAAAGTCTTGTATTAAATAGAGTTGAAGGTATAACATGTCCTCTTGCTGAAATTATTTTTTCAACCATATTAATAGCTTTTAGAAAATCTCCAGTTATTTCTGTGGCAGCAGCTAAGAGGATATTCCCTACTGGATGTCCTTCAAGTCCAGGTATGCCCTTAAATCTATATTGCAAAACAGCTCCGAGCAAATCTTCCTGGAGAGATAAGGCGGCTAAACAATTTCTTATATCTCCAGGAGGAAGAAATCCTAATTCTTTTCTTATGAACCCTGAAGAACCGCCATCGTCAAAAGGAGTTACTATTGCAGTTAGATTTATAGGATAATATTTCAAACCTCTAAGAACTGTAGACTGGCCTGTTCCGCCGCCAATTGCAACTACCTGTGGCCTTTTTTTTAACTGTCTTTCGAGCCACAGCAGCTCTACCACGTCTCTTCTTGATCCTATTTGCATAGGCTTAACAATTTGTTTTACTAAACCTCTAATGGAATAAATTAATGCTACAAAGCCTATCAAAAACAATAATAGAGAGATTATCTGAATTGGTATTTTTGAAGAAATTTCATGAATAAAATAAGATAAACTCTTAATAAACGATCTTGTTATCGAAATTGCTTCTAAAGATAATATTAAGCTTGTTACTATTAAAAGCAAAGAAAAGGAACCAAGAAAGATCCATCTTTTTATTCCTAAACCGGGTGTTAACCATCTTAGCCACTTTAAAGGTCTAAAACTCATTTAAGCGTTTCTCCCAATTTTCAGATCTCTGTGCCACTCAAAAATTTTGAAGCCTAAATTTCTGTATCTTCTTGCTAACTCGCGAACTATTGTAACAGACCTGTGTTCTCCTCCTGTGCAACCTATTGCGATGGTTACATTGCTTTTTCCTTCTTCCATGCACTTTGGAAGAAAAAATAAGAGATATTGATCTAAAACCTTAAGAAAATTTTTAGTAACCTCTTGTGAGAGTATAAATTCTTCTACGGGAGCGTCCATACCTGTTAAATTTTTTAGGTGTTCTTCATAAAACGGATTTGGTAGAAATCTCACATCTATAATCATATCTGCATCCATAGGTATGCCATATTTGAAGCCAAATGAAAGAAGGGTTGTATTAAAAATTTGTTCTTCTTCTGAAGTAAAATAAGCTCTTAGCCTTTCTTTTAGTTGATTTACTTTCATATATGAAGTGTCTATAACTATATCTGACATCTCTCTTATTACTGAAAGCATTTCTCTTTCTTTTATGATTCCCGCAGAGAGGTATCCTCCCTCTTGAGATAGTGGATGGCGCCTTCTCGTTTCTGAAAATCTTCTGATTAGCACCTCGTCACTAGCTTCAAGAAAGAGTGTGGTTATATTTATTGGTTGTTCCTTTATCTTTTTTAGGATATTTTGTAAATCAGGAAAAAGAGTTTTTCCCCTAATGTCTATTACTACTGCCATACGAGAAATTGGAAATTTAGGCGAAAAAGAGAATCTTGTAAGCTCAGGCAGCAAGAACGGCGGCAGGTTATCTATGCAAAAAAAGCCTAAATCTTCAAGAGCATGTAAAGCTTGAGATTTTCCTGCGCCAGAAAGGCCAGTTAATATTATAAGCCATGGTCCAGCATTCATAGAGAAACTCTCTCCTTTAATATTTCACTGACGACATCGATACTTAGGATTATATCATTTTCGTTTATCTCTTCTTTTTTAGGTGAATTTCCTTTCTTGTATCTTAACAAAAACATTCCTGTTTCCTGACTTACCAGACTCATCCACCTTGCATTAGAAAGAATTCCAGTGTCAATTGTTATTGGCTTGATGTTATTTTTTAAAAATATCTTTTTTGAAATTTCGATGAGTTTATCTGAAAAGATATGAGGAGAATGAGATGTTTGGCTTAAAATATCTATTTGACAACTTTCTTCTTCAGATATTTTGTTTATCATGTCTTTAAGATTATTAAGAAGTTCGCTCCTTAATTTCAAATCTGGCGATCTTAGATCTAGATTAAAGTTTATTCTAGTTGGAAAGACTCCCATGACTTTTGGTTCCATATTAATTTCGTATACTCCACCGAACAGCTTATTTTCTTTCATCATTTTATAAAGAAGATCCAAAATCTTTGTAAAAGCATTTAAAGGGTTTTTAATTAAGTTAGATGGGGTGCAACAGGTATATTGTATTTTGCCTACGATGGATAATTTTAAAATAACAGGTCCTTGTTGGTTTTTTACCATACAAATTGGTATGGATTTTTCACTTAATATGCCTGAAAAGTCGCTTTCTAGTTCCAAAAAAGTATATATATCATCTTTAAAAAATGTAGGAAAACTACTTGAAAGCCCAAGACTTCTCTTTATTATTTCATCTTGTAATAATACTCCATCTTTATCTGAAAGATACAGATCTCTTTCATTTAGCTCTCCTACTGCTCCTCTTGAACCAATACAGCCCCTCGAGAATCTGTTTGGAGAAGTGGCTCTAAAGATTATTAAGCCAACTGTTTTCTTTGGATAAAAATCTTTTTCTAATAATTTATTGATAGATCCAACTGCTACTATCATAGGAAGCGACGATGAATATTTGCCACTAAATGGAATTGTATCGAGGTGAATGCCGAGTAAAACCTTTTTAGCTGAAGGGTCTTCATTGTACATTGCAATTAGATTGCCAATATTATCTGTCTTAATTTCGAAATTTTTTGGAAGCAATTTCAAAACATAGTTAATAGCTTTGTCTTCTTCCTCTGAATACCCCAAGCGAAAGACTTCGTCGTTTTTTGAACTAATTTCTGAAAATTCTTCAATTATTTTCTTAATATCTATTGTTTTTTCCTCCTTAAAGCATTTTTAATAAGTTGTTTAGAATACAGCAAAGAAGAGATTATATATGGTAAATTATTTTTTTCAAATATTCTTGACATTCTTGGTCACTTAACTTTAAGTTATTTTCTTTTGTAATATAAAATGCATCTTCAGCCCTACCCTCCCAGGTAGAAATTTTTGCTGTTTGTATATAAAGCCCAAGGGAGGATAGAGTCTGAGTTAATCTATACAAGAGTCCGTGTCTATCTTCGGCAATTATTTCAATAACAGTTGATTTTGGAGATATATTGTTTAAACAGTTAACATTGAAAAGTTTTACTGGAAATTCTATGTCCTTGTTTTTTTCTCTTAATAATTCAAATATATCCTTTTTTAGGCTAAGAGTATCGCTCAAATCTTTCTTTATTGATTGCGCTAAAAATTCAGGTACTGGTCTATTTTTGAACGTTGTCCAAATTTCGTTAATTACCACTGGTGGCTCTGTAGAGAACTTGTATAATTCAGCAGTGTGGATATCTAAATTGTGTCCATAGAATACTGCTGCTATTTTCCACAATAGTCCCTCAATTTCATATGTAGCAATAGTGACTTTTGAAAAATCTTTGTTGATTGATTCTTCGAAATATACTTGAGGCGTTTCATTTTTTAGTCTGGAAATAAGATCTAAATGAAACGCAATAATATCTTGTGGTATGTTCATTAAATAGGTAGCAGGCATGTTGTCAATATAAAGATTGATTTCATCTTTGTTTGGTAAACTCTTTTTTATATTCCTTTTAAATACATCTTTAAAGTTTGTCTTCGATATAGGTTTCAACAAATTTGATTGACTCTTTTTGAAAAGTTCGTTTAGCTGATAAATTGATATTGGACTTGGTTTCTTTTTTGACAAAGAATATAGATCTGCATAAGAAATAAGATATAAGTTTTTCAGCCTTTCTGTGTCTGAAACTAATTGAGCGAATTCTTCGATAGTTTCTTCTCTATGTAGATCTCTTAATCTTGAGGTTCTTACCATCTGTAGATGATTTGCTATGATAAAATTAACGTTGTTTATTGTGTTTTTATCTAATTTAGTTTTCTTTGCCCAGTTAGAAAATATCTTTGCACCTTCTATGTCGTGATTTTCTGAATTTTTTAACTTTGCAATATCATGAAATAAAGCTGCAAGATATAAAGTGAGTGGATCCGATAAGGAATTAAATATTTCTGCTATTTCTTGTCCGAAATCGCCTCTTTCGAACATTTCGAGAGTTTCAATCATAACCATTGTGTGTTCTCCAATGGTAAATTCATGCATAGGATCTTCAGGCAAAGTATAAAAAATTCCCCTTGATTCTGGTATTAGTATCTCAAATAAACCTAAGTATTGCATTTTTCTTAATATAGAGGCTTTGTTTTTTCCATTTTTTAGAATTTTTAAAAATACGTTCATGGTTTCATCGTTGGGTCTTAATTTGCTTCGTTGTTTAATAAGCTCTTCTTCGAGATTTATTGATAATTCCAGATCGTAAAGAGATTTATATTCAAAAGCTCTTATAAAATCGAATCTAAAAATTTGAATAGGAGAGTCGTATTGATAAGTAATATTATTACCCTTTATTGAAAAACAACTAGAAATTTGAAAGCCTTCTTGAAGTATCTTTTTTATACCTCTATTAGATATTTCTGAAATATTTTCAAGACAATAGATTAATTCTTTCATAAATTCTACTGAATTTTTATAACCTAAAAATTCTGCTAACCTTGATTGATAATTTTTTGAGAGATAATCTTGTCTTTTTCTTGCCATTATATGTAGTAAGATTCTTATCTTTCTAAGAAATCGATATGAAGATTCGAGTTTATCAATATCATTTTTATCTAAAATATTTGTATCTTCTACATCTTTGATAATTGAGCAGTTTGGAAGCGCAAATCTGCTCTGAAAAATCCACTTAAATGTATGATAATCTCTAAGTCCACCTTTACACTCCTTAAGGTTTGGACTTAATAAATAAGGATTATCGCCGAACTTTTGAGAGGCTATTTCTCTTTCTGATAACTTTGCAAATATGAATTCAGTTAAGTTTAATCTGTTCCAAAAATTTCTTTTAAATTCTTGGAAAATGTTGTTATCTCCAGAAATAATGTTAGAATCTAAAAAACTGGTTCTGGTTATGTGATCGATGTGTTTTATTTCTGTGGTTCTGAAACTGTAGCCGACTTCTAAGTCTATACCAAAAAAGATATCTGATAAAAGCCTATATCCTCTTTTTAAAACGTTGTCTAAAAAAGGTCCTTCTTCGTTTTGGGACAAGAAAACTAAATCAATATCTGAATAAGGCGCCATTTCACATCTGCCAAAGCCCCCAACAGCAGCTATACATATGTCTTCTTCTGGAAATCCCTCTTCCCTTGCTTCTATTATGCAGAACTTTAATATATCAGAACACACTTCCCTGTAAAGTTTATTTAAATAACTTTCTACTTCCAGAGGGTCGATGAAACCACAAATAGTTCTTTCAAAAAGTATTTTTCGACCGTAAAGAAGACGGTCGCGCAAGTGATATATTACAAAGCTTTCCCTTTCTTTTTTATCCTTTTCATAATAAAAATCTAGCTCCATTTGATATATTTTATAATGAATTTGACAAAAGAGAATAGCTTTTGTTAATTACCTCATTTATTAGTTTACTTTGAAATAATATTTTTTCAGATTACTTAGCTATTCCATTAGAGATTTTTGTTTTATAAAAAACAAGAATTTTAAATTTTAGATAAAACTCTATACTACTTAATTTTTATTTTCCACTAAATTATATTATTATATTCCAAAAAAGTGACTAAAAATATAAAGTATTATATAATTAAAATAATGCTTATAAATTATTTTTTAATTCAAATTTTAGGTTCGAAAAATGGATTTTGAAAATCAATTAGAAATTCTTAAAAATGAAGCCGAAAGGGAATATAAAAAACTAGAAGAAGAGCTTAAAGCTCTAGATCTTGAGATTGAGGACAATATTGTAAAGCTCTACGAGTCAATTTTTGGAGAAAGTGAAGAGGATATTTCAGAAGATTTATAGTTTTTTGGGTTTTTAGTTTATAATTACAGTAAATTGTTAAATTATTCTCATGCGCTGTTTAAAATTTAAGGAGGTGAACCGTAGTGTTTTATCAGATTGTAGATTCATCTAGTCAAATAGGCAATTATATTTCCGCTACTGAACTGCTTTCTTCTTTATTGAAAATTTACTACGGTGAGCAGAATGGAATGTTAGCATTTGACCCTGAACTCTTTATGGAAGAGAATAATTTTAGCGTTCAAGATTCTATTTATCTTCAAAATTGCAATATTTATTCTGCAGAAGAATTATCTCATGCTATTGCCAGGACTTCAAAGGTTTTAACCTTTAAAGTCATATATAAACTTTTAAAGGAAATAGAAAAAAATTCAGCTTAATTTTGGAGGTTTTATGGCACAGATAACGGTATATGCTTTAAGTACTTGCCCCTATTGCAAGAAGGCCAAAACCCTTCTTAAGGAATTGGGGGCTGATTTTGAGGCTATTGATGTAGATCTGTTACCAAAGGAAGAGCAAAACAAGATTCTTGAAATAGTCAAGAAACTTGCTGATAGTTGTAATCCAAAGGTTAATCCTGGATTTCCTACTATAGTGAAAGGGAAAACTATTATAGTGGGTTTTAACGAAACAAAAATTAAGGGATTGGTATAAATTATGGCTCCTGTAACCCCTGAAAAGCTATTCGAAATTTTGACAAAATATGCACATTCTAAGGGGCAAGAATTAAACAACAATTTAGAACATACAATGTCAATAATAAGGGGAATTTTGGAAAATGAAAGGAGGAATGGTTACAGGGGTTGTCCTTGTAGGTTGAATTCTGGCGATAGAGAAAAGGATAAAGATATTATATGTCCATGTGCGTATAAAGATAAGGACGTTGAAGAATATGGGTCTTGCTACTGTGGCCTATATGTTAGCCATGAGTGGAACCAAAACCCAGATAAAAGAGTAACTGTTCCAGAGAGAAGACCATTCGACAAGCTTTTTGGATAAGGATGTGCTATTTTTGTTGTTCCTTTTCTTGTAGGAAGTTAAAAAATTCCATTCCTTCGTTGATGGCTTCACCAATTATTTTATAGATATCACCCATTAATCTCTGAAACCTGTATTGTGATTCGATTATTTTTCTGCCTTCTGGTATTGCCATTACAAGATCATGAAGTCTTTTTAAGTTGTCTTTCTTTTCTTTATTTTCTTCTTTGCCAGAAAGCATATCTATCTCTATCTGTGTTTTTAATGTGAAGAAATTTTTAACCATTTTGTAAAGATTCTCATCACTTT
This sequence comes from Thermodesulfobium narugense DSM 14796, assembly GCF_000212395.1. NCBI lineage: Bacteria > Pseudomonadati > Thermodesulfobiota > Thermodesulfobiia > Thermodesulfobiales > Thermodesulfobiaceae > Thermodesulfobium > Thermodesulfobium narugense. The sequence goes on along the minus strand of NC_015499.1, from coordinate 1,666,776 downwards.
TTACTAATTCTATTGATTTAATTAGTTCACTATATTCTTGTGAATCTTTGATTGATTTAGCCAATTCATGTGCCTTGTCGTATGGGTTTAGCACCTTTTCCCTCCAACTCCAAAAATCTTTCTAATAATATTTTAGCATCTCTTGCTTGAGTACCAGGAGTTTCAACTATCACTCTCCCCCTTATAGAATTTTTTAAGAGACTTAATAGGAAAGGATCAATTGGTGGTCCAAAACCTGAGTTTAATGACTTGTGTCTCACTTCTCCTTTATCATTAAATTCTATCTGACTAAAATGTATGTGAAATTCTTTATAGTCTTTAAACTTTTTAAAGATGTTAGTAAAGTCCCTTTCCTGAGTCAAGTTCCCCTTGCCAACGGCAAAAAGATGAGCAAAATCTATAGCTGGCAAAAAGATATCGGGATTTATTTTGCATATTTCTACTATTTCATCAACATTTCCTAAGCTGATACTTTTACCATGCGTTTCTGGACAAAGCTTTATGTTTTCTATTAATTTCATATTTTTACAGATAAATTGTTCCAAAAAAATTATAGATCTTTCTAACACAATTTCTCTTTCATCCCCCTTAGAACTTCCTGGGTGAAATATTATTCTATCAGCGCTCATTAAATTTCCAAACTGGATGGCTTTTATTAAATGTTTTTCGCTTTTTTCTAATATTTCAGGGTTGGGGCTTGTTATATTTATGTAATATGGCGCATGAATGCTGAGCTTTATGTTTTCTCTCTTAAAGGATTCTCCTATTTTTACAGCGGTTTTCTCGCTTAATCTTATACCGTGAGTGAGTGGATATTCAAATGCAAAAAGCCCCATCTTTGAGATATACTTTGCAGAATCTAAAGTTGATTTGAATCCCGATCTATAAAAAAGTTCTTCGTTACCAGCTGGTCCAAAGATTAAATTCATGATAATTTGTCGAATTTTTGTAAAGTAATAACACCTGAAACTATTAAAGTTCCGCCAATAATTTGAAGAATTGTTAAACCTTCTTTGAGCCAAAAAAATGCTACAATTGAAGCTATAAATGGCTCTAAACAAGCCGTAATTCCTGCATTTGTGGGGCTTATTATTGAAACCCCTTTAAAGTATAGAAAGTATGGAATTAAAGTTGAAAATATAGAAAAATAAATTAATATAAACCAGGTTGATTTGGGCAGACTGAAGATTGTTGTGTCAAAAGGAGTAATAATATTAATAAAAATTGCTGCAAAGCCAGAAGAGTAAAGTATAAGGGTTAAGGGACTATACTTTTTTAAAGACTTTCTGCCATGAACGCTTATAAATGCCATACCTAATGCAGCTAGCATCCCGTAAAGTAATCCCTGAAATTTTAAAGATGTTTCTGTCATGTTGGTCACAAAGCATGCGCCCCCAGTTAAGGAAAGTAAAATTGCGATTACTTTTGGTATTGAAATAGGATTTCTTTCAAAAAAGTACAAATATAAAGCCATTAAAACAGGTGATGTGTACTGTAAGAATACAGCTGTAGATACATTTGTGTACTTTATGGCCATTAAATAAAATAGTTGCATTGTTGACATTCCAAATACGCCTAAAATCAAAAAATATGAAATATCAGATTTATCTATAAGTATATGTTTTCTATTAAAAAAATAAAGATAAATAAAAAGCAGAGAAAATGACAGAGCAAGTCTTATTTTTACAAACAATAAGGGGTCAATGGAGCTATTGAAAGCAAATTTTGCTACACAACCTCCAAAACCCCATAACGATGCGGCACCAATGGTAAAGATATATCCTATTAAGTTATTTTTCGTTAAATCAACTTTCAACTTAACTTTGAAATTTTAACACAGAAAAGAGATATTAAAAATTAATTAATATTGATATATAATTATAGAAACAAAAAAAATAGGTGGTGCGGGATGGAAGAAAATTTAACTAATGATTCTAAATACCAGCAAAGGTTTCGTTATTTGGGTCTTACTATAGAAGACCTGCAAAGAATGGCAAAGTTTAGGCCTTATTTTGAAAAGAGAGCAGATAACTTTGTAAAAAGATTTTACGATCACATTACTGGATTTTCAAACCTTAAAGAAATAATTGAGAAAAATTCTACGATAGAAAGATTAAGTAAAACTATGAGAGATTACTTTATATCTCTTACAAGTCCTGTAATAGATGAAGAGTACTTTCAAAGAAGGCTTTTTGTTGGTAAAAGGCACCAATTAATTGGGCTTTATCCCTCGTGGTATCTAGGAGCCTACAGACTTTATTTTGAGGAGATCTCCTCTATAGTTCACGAAGTAGAGAAGGATGAATCTGAATTCGTAAAATCCTTTAACGCATTTGTCAAAAGAATCATACTTGACATCCAATTAATTATTGACAATTACTTTGCTGAACAACTTGAGCACATAATTAAAACTCAAGAGCAGGTATCAGAGGCTGTGAAGGTTGTAGAAAGCATTGCAGGTAGGACAAATATACTTTCTTTGAATGCCAGCATAGAGGCAGCTAGGGCAGGCGAAGCAGGTAGAACGTTTGCGGTAGTTGCCAAAGAGGTTAGAAAATTAGCAGAAGATTCTTCAAGGTCTTCAAAAAGGATAATGGAAATGATAGATAAAAATATGCGTGAAATTAGACAAATAAAATATCAGGAAGAAACTTCTTAGAACTTTAGGGCTCTATTATATAGGTCCCTTTAAGAGATTCTAAGATAGAGAACATATTGGAAACCTTGCCTACTGCAAGTTTTTCTTTAACGTTAAAAAAGTTTAGGCAGGTTCCACAAACTAGTACTTCTGAACCCTTTTCGCTTAGCATTTTAATTTCTTTTAGGCATTCCGAATCTTGTAGGGTTAGAAAAACACCAGAATTCATAAAAGCAATTATTTTTGGGTGGTCTTCAAAATATAAGAGTGCATCAAAAAAGGCATTTATAAGATTTTTGCCAAGCTCATCGCTCCCGTGCCCTAGAGTATTCGATTTTACAAAAACGCTCCATGGGACTTGTCCGTAAGAGTTTTCTAGCTTTTTTTTAAGAGGGTTTTCGGTCTTATTTTTCTTTATCTTACAATAATATAAATTGTTTTTTTCTTCTACTTCGAAGTGCATATTTTTGTCCTTTGCAAGATTGTTAATGTTATCTCTTGAGGTTTTATTGTCAACTATAACTATTATTTCATCGTGCTCTTTAAGAGCTTGTTTTGTTAGAACTACTGGTTTTGGACAAACCATTCCTCTACAATCAAGTTCAAACATTTTTCCTCCTGAAAAGTTCTTTTTTTAGCTTATTATATCAAAACTTTAGAATCATGCTAAAATAATTAATTATGAATAAATACGAGAGGCTTAAAATTGCACAGGATTATTTAGATGAGGCAAGGGATCTACTTTCTTTTGAAGCAGATAACCACTATATAATGAACGCTCTTTATTATGCTATGTTTAATTCTATATTGGCTATATTAGATATTGATGATTTTTCTGGTTACAGTCATGATTTGATTTTTGAACTATTTGATAAAAAGGTCGTAAAAGAAAACAAGTTTCCTGAAGAGCTTTTTGATGCTCTAAAATTCGCTAAAACTTTTAGACACAAATGTGACAACGATTCGATTTGTAATTTGAGATCGAATCCAACATTAGAAGAGGTTAAATCTCTTTATCCAAAAGCTGTAGAGTTTCTGAACACATCTAAACAATTAGTTTAGTTAGAACAAAGATGCAAAATTTATCTAAAAATCTTTCACTAAATTTCAAATTTATTATTCGTTGTTTGACAATAGGTTCGACTGTGTTTGGTGGGCTTGCTATGATTTCTTATCTAAAAGAGGAATTTGTGTCAAGAAAAAGATATGTTGCAGAAGAGGACTTCCTTAAAGGCATTGCTCTGACACAACTTTTGCCTGGTCCTATTATGATAAATTTAGTCGGATATGTAGGTTACAGGAGATTTGGTTTTTTAAGCGGGTTAATTGGAGCTCTTGCTCTTGTTTTTCCATCTGTAATTCTAATTTCTATTCTTGCATATTTTTATAAATCTATTAATATAGCTACTATTGACGTTTTATTCCACGGTCTAAAGCCATTTGTAGTAGCGTTTTTTGTTTGGGCATTTTTAAATTTTTATAGAAGATATGTAGATATAAATTTTGGAAGAATATTGCTGTTACTGTGCTTTGTATTTTATATGATAGGCATAAATATTTTTTTAGTTTTTTTGCTTTCTTTTTTTATTTCTATATTTTTCAGAGATTTTCTCCCAAAAGGAAGCGTTTTTAGCAATGTTGTTTCTGAACAAAAATTATATATTCCAAAAATTGAACTTATTATAGGCATTACTGCTATCTCTTTACTCATAATTTCAGCTTACATTATAACTCCTAATCTTATTCCTTTTTATTTTAAAATTACCCAGATAAGCTTTTTGGCATTTGGTGGGGCTCAAGTTGCTCTGCCTTTATATCAAAAAACCTTTGTAGATTCTATGAAGTTAATAAGTCAGGAAAACTTTCTTGATGCGATAGTCCTTAGTCAAGTAACTCCTGGGCCAATACTGTGCATTACATCATTTATTGGATTTTTTATTGGATCGTTTTCTGCAGCAATATTTTCTTTTTTGTTTACCTTTGTGCCTTCAATTGTGTTCACAATAATAGTTTCACCATTTTATGAAAGAATATCACATCTTTCCTGGATTAGGGGAGGAATTTTTGGGCTTTTAGTAGCATTAACTGGACTTTTGGCTTCTATGTCTGTTAACTACTTTCCAATGGCTGTAAAGGATCCTCTTTCCTTTTTTTTCTTACTAATTTTTCTTGTAGGGTTATATAGAAAAGTAAATATAGTGTTGCTTATTTCAGTTGCAATTTTGGGCTCCTTTATTTTGTTTGGGGTTTTTCATTTATATTAAGCATTTTCTTAAATTTATTTCTTGATTTTTTTCTACTATTATTTATACTTTGTAAGTAGTTAATTCAATTTAAAATGTTTTAATTATAAAATGCTATTTATTTGGAGAGGAGAAAAATGGATGTCGTTGTAGCAAGACAGCCAATTTTCAACAAGGTTGTAAAAGTTAAGGCATATGAACTTCTTTTTAGAAAAAGTATAGATTCAATCTCATACGATGCATTTGATGGTGAGAGCTCTACTATTGAACTTCTAAAATCTAGTCTTTCTGTTATTGGTCTTGACGTTTTGACAAATGGTTTGCCTGCCTTTATAAATTTTACTGGAAAGCTCTTGAGAGATGATGTCCCAAGTCTTTTGCCTCCAAATAAAGTAGTAATAGAGGTACTTGAAACCTCTTACTATGACCTGGGCATATCTGATACAGTTAAAGCCATTAAGAAAAAGGGTTATAAAATTGCCCTTGATGATTTTTTTTTCAAAAATGAGTTCAAAGATTTAATTATGAGTGCAGATTATATAAAGGTGGATTTTCTTCAGGTTACTGACGAGGAAAAGAGAGAATATCCAAAAAAAATTAGTTCTATAAAAGATAGTATCACTTTCTTGGCAGAGAAGATAGAAACATATGATGACTTTTTATTAGCTAAGGAAAGTGGGTATTCACTTTTTCAGGGATATTTTTTTAGTAAACCCTCATATGTGTCAAGAAAGAGTGTTCCTTTAAGAAAGCAGTTTATTCTTAACCTGTTAGACGAAGCATATAAAGAGAATTGGAGGCCGGCAGTCTTAGAAGATTTGATAAAAAGAGACCTATCTTTATCATTTAGACTGTTAAAATTTATGAACAGCATATACTTTGGGTTTAGAAATAGAATAAATTCTATTAAACAAGCCATAGTCTTGCTTGGAAAGAACGAATTTCTAAAATGGTTGAGCTTAATAGCTTTGGGAGAACTTGCTGACGATAAGCCAGAAGAGTTAGTTACTTTATCTATTTTTAGAGCGAAGATGTGCGAAAATATCGGACAATTTTTAAGCAAGAAAAATGACGATTTGTCCAATTTTTTTATGACAGGGCTATTTTCTTCTATTGATGCGCTTCTAGATAGGCCAAGATCTGAATTGATTAATGAACTTCCTATAAACGCTCTTGTAAAGGCTGCTCTGATGGGAGAAAAGAATATATATTTTCAAGCTTTAGAGCTTGTTATTTCTTATGAAAAAACAGAAGTAGATAAATTTTATAAATTGTTGGAAAAATTGAAGTTAAATTTTGATGATGTGATGAAGGCATATTTGGAAGCTATTAGATGGTCATCCCAGCTTATAACGTTTTGAAAAATCTAAAATATTGGTTTAATTAATACTTGACATAATTTTTTTTTGTATTATTATGAAATATATTTCATAATAATTAGGAGAAATAAAAATAGCAAGGCCACCGAAAGAAAGAAGATTATTTTGCATACCAAATATAAAGTGTTTTAAACCTGTAGATTGTGAGCCTTCTTGTATGAGCGGCACAAACGTTTTAACTTATGAGGAAGTAGAGGCTTTAAGGCTGGTAGATCTGGAAAACTATGATTTCCAGGAAGCAGCTGACAGCATGCAGGTATCAGCGCCAACTTTTTGTAGAATTTTAAAGTCGGCGAGGTTTAAGGTTTCTCAATCTATATGGTTTGGAAGACCCTTTGTAATATCTGGTGGCAATTATACAATTCTTGATCCAGGCAAGACTTGTGGAAAAAGGTGCAAAATGTGTTGGAAAAAAGAAATTAAAGAATGTATTAAATTTAAAAACAATGAAATGGAGGATTAGGTTTTGGCAGATAAGGATAAAAATAAAGAGAAGCTTGAAAGGTTGGAAAACTTTTTAAAAAAGGTCTCTAATAAAATTATGGTAATGAGCGGTAAAGGAGGAGTAGGAAAGAGCACGGTTGCTGCCAATTTGGCAGTTTTTCTTTCTAATAGAGGTTATAAGGTTGGTCTTCTAGATGTAGACGTACACGGGCCAAGCATAGGTACAATAATGGGTATAGTTTGGCAAAGGATTTATCCTTCTGGAGAAATGTTAAAACCAGTCCTTTGGAGCAAAAATCTTAAAGTAGTTTCTGTACAGTTTTTACTTGAGAATCCAGATGATGCAATAATATGGAGAGGGCCTATAAAAATTGGTATTATAAACCAGTTCTTGTCTGATGTAGATTGGGGAGAGTTAGATTATCTTATAATCGATAGTCCTCCGGGAACTGGCGACGAGCCTTTAACTATTGCTCAAACAATTCCTGATTGCAAAGCATTAATTGTGACCACGCCACAAAAGCTTTCTCTTGCAGACGTGAGAAAGTCTTTGACTTTTTGTAAGCAGGTAAACATTGATGTTCTTGGAGTTATTGAAAATATGAGTGGTTTTGTATGCCCAAATTGTGGGACTGTTCATAACATATTTAAATCAGGTGGCGGCGACGAGCTTTCTAAACAATATAAAATAGATTTTTTGGGCAAAATTCCTATAGACCCAAAGATTGTTGAGGAAAGTGATGAAGGAAATCTTTTGGACAAATATAATGGAAAAGTAAAAGAAATCATGAATGAAATTGTTGACAAAATTATTAATAAATTATCTAAAAATAATAAAGGAGGAGAAAGTTTTATGAGAATTGCCATACCTATGGCACAAGGAGAATTATGTGCTCATTTTGGTCATTGTGAAGTTTTTGGAATAGCTGATGTGGAGGATGGTAAGATTGTAAAGGAAGAATATCTCACACCACCACCACATGCTCCAGGTGTGATACCCAACTGGCTTGCCAAGCAAAAAGTTAACGTAGTTTTAACAGGTGGAATGGGTCCTATGGCTAAAAATTTAATGAGACAAAACGGTATTGAGGTAATTACTGGTGTATCAGGTGGAACCTTAAGAGATGTAGTAGAAGCTTATTTGAACAATAAACTGGTTATAGGTGAAAACTCTTGTGATCATGAGCATGGCAAAGGTCATGCACACAAGCACTAGTTGAGAAATGAGAATAGCATTTACAGTTTTTGATAAGGATAAGATGATCATAGACGAAAGCTTTGGAAGAGCTAAACTTTTTCTTGTTTATGATAGTGGAGAAAAGAAATGGGAAGAATTCGAAAACGTTCAAAATTTCAAAGCTCCTCAGGGTGCAGGTCTGCAGGCTGCTCAAACGATTATAAATGCCAATGTAGATGTCGTGATTTCAAAGAATATAGGGCCTAAGGCATTTAATCTTTTAAGATCACAAAATATAAAAATTTATACTACTGATGAAAAGGACATTAAAATAGTTCTAAAATTGTTTTTAGAAGGTAAGTTAGAAGAGCTAAAAGATCCAAATCAATTCGGGATGGGCTAGATAAGTAAAAAAATAATATTTATTTTAGGACCTATGATTTAAAACAATCATAGGTCCATTTGTTTATTTGATTTTTTTTTAAAAGAAATTTAAAATATAGTATTGATTATTAATATTAAGGGGTGATATTATGCCAGCAGTTCAGTGGAGCGATGACTTAAGTTCTGGGTTTAAAGAGATTGACGATCAGCACAAAGAACTTATAAACAGAGTAAATAAGCTTTTAGATGCTTGTAATTCTGGTAAGGGGAGACAGGAAATAGGTGAGACACTAAATTTTTTATCAGATTACGTTGTTGAACACTTTAATTCTGAAGAAAAATATATGAAACAATACAATTATCCTGGTTTAAATGAACAAATCGAGCAACATAAATATTTTGTTAACTATGTAGGAGATTTAAAGAAAGATTTTGAACAAAATGGACCTTCAATTTCTCTTACAATGAAATTAAGCAAAAACCTAGTAGATTGGCTGGTCAATCACATAATGAAAGTTGACAAAAAAGCTGGAGCTTTTTTGAAAGAGAAGGCGCGTTAATATGGAATTCAATTTAACTGTTCCAGTAAAGGATAATATTTTAGAAAGCTTAAATATTGGTGATAGAGTATTTTTGAACGGTATTATATATACAGCAAGGGATTCAGCACACAAGAGAATTATAGAAGCACTTGATGGTGGAAAAGATTTGCCCTTTGAAATTAATGGTAGTTTTATATATTATGTTGGACCTACTCCGGCAAGGCCAGGTTACGTGATAGGGTCTGCAGGTCCTACAACAAGTTATAGGATGGACAAGTATACTCCTCGTTTACTTGATTTAGGTTTAAAAGGGATGATAGGCAAGGGAAATAGATCTGATGAAGTTATACAGTCCATTATAAAAAATAAAGCGGTATACTTTGCTGCAACTGGTGGTGTCGGTGCCCTCCTCTCTAAATGTATTGTAAAATCTGAAATCATTGCTTTTGAGGATCTTGGTCCTGAAGCTATAAGAAGACTTGAAGTGAAAAATTTTCCGGTAGTTGTTGTAATAGATACAAAGGGGAATAACCTCTATGAAGAGGGGATAAAAAAGTATAGAATTGCGTAACAAACGTATTTAGTTTAATTTTAAAAACAAATAGCACCTTTTGGTGCTATTTGTTTTTAAAAAGAATAAAATTAAACAGAAACTTCTCTAAGTTTTTCTATAAATTTTTTTATTGTAAACTTTACTGGTTCAAGACTTTCAAGATCTAGTCCTGCAGATTTTAATAGTTCTAAGGGGAAATTTGATCCTCCAGATTTTAAGAACTTTATATAACTTGCTGTATCTTCATTTAAAATTCTTTGCGCAAAATAGTTTGCACAAGAAAAGCCTGTTGCATATTTATATACGTAAAAGGGACTATAAAAATGAGGTATTCTTGACCATTCAACTCCTGAGTATTCATCAGTCTCAAACAAATCGCCATAATATTCTTTATTTAAGTTATCATAAATATTATTAAGATTTTGTGCTGTTAAGGGTTGAGAATTATCTATTAAGTCAGATATTTTCATTTCAAACTCTGCAAATTGTATTTGCCTATACAAGGTGGTTCTGGTATTCTCTAAAAATTTATTTAAAAAGAATTTTTTCTCATTTTTATCTGAAGTATTTTCTATTAGATATTCTAGAAGCAACATCTCATTCGTAATAGACGCAATTTCTGCAGAAATAATGCTATAGGAAGATTTTGGATAGGGTTGGTTTTTATTTGTCAAGGCACTGTGAATAGCGTGACCCAATTCGTGTGCGAGAGTAAAAACGTCTTCTAAATTTCCATGATAGTTGAGGAGTATATATGGATGCACATCATAACATGAAGTGGAATATGCGCCAGAGGCTTTATTTTTGTTTTCATAAACGTCTATCCATCTTTCACTGAAAGCTTTCTGGGCTAGATCGATATACTCTTTGCCAAGAGGCACGAGAGAATTTATGATGATCTCTATTGAATCTTGATAGCTAATATCTTTTTCGAAATCAAACAATGAAACGTTAAGGTCAAAAAGCCTGACTTTTTTCAAACCTAAAACTTTTGATTTTAATTTTATATATGAATGAAGAGGCTGTAGGTTTGATTTTACAATGTCTATTAGATTTTTGTAAAAATTTTTGCTTACGTTATCTGAAAATAGAGAATAATCTATTGAAGATTCATACTTTCTTGCTGATGAATAGAAATTTAAGAATTTAAATGACATATCTAAATTGGAAGCAAGCATATTTTGATGGTGTTTATAAGTTCCAAAGAGTGATTTGTATGCGCTTTCTCTTAAAGTTCTATCCTTATTATGTACGTATAAAGAATATGTTCCCTGTGTTACGGGATATGGTTTGTTGTTTGAATCAAATGCGTCGGGAAACTCAAAATCGCTAATAGTCAAGTGGTGATAAATATTGGAAGGGGAAAATGCAAGAAGAGAGGTTTTTGCTAATAGTTTTTCCTCGTTTTGGCTTAAAGTGTGTGGGATTTGTCTGATTAGATTAATTATTTCAAAATTATAATCTTCAAAATCAGGGTCTAAAGAAATTTCATTTAAAAACTTTTCACCTAAGGATATTAATTCGGGTTCGATAAAGGCGATCGATTCCTCAAAGCTTTGAAAAAGCCATTGTACATTGGAAAGTATTATTTGAGATTCTTCTATTGATGAATCCTCATCGAATTTCATGTGTGAATAAGTATATAGTTTATCTAAAATTTTTGAAATTTCATCTCTGAATTTTAAGCATTCTAAAATTTTCTCTTTACTATTTAGAGTATTTTGATAATTTTTAATGTCTTGAATAAATTCTTTTGCCTTTTTGAAATCAGACTCAAAAGCTTCTTTTGATATATATAGATCTTCTATCGACCACTTATAAGTACTGTCAATTTTATTTCTTTCAAGAATTTCAGTTTTGTTATCTTTCAAGTTTATTCCTCCTTAAAAATTTTTTATCTATTGACATATCTGGTTAAATATCCTTAAATTCTATCATTAACCTTGAGATAAGAAAGAGGAGGAAATATGAGAGTAGAAGAAAAAGAAAAGAGCGTTGAGAGTCTAGAGTTTGAAAATATTAAAAGTTTTTTAAAAAATATTGCTGAAAATAGCCCTTTTTACAGGAAAAAATTTAGAGAAATAGGATTTGAAGTGAATGATTTTAAGTCGATGGATGATTTTTCTAAGCTTCCATTTACAACAAAAGAGGATTTAAGAGATGCATATCCTTTGGGAATGCTTGCCTGTCCTGAAGAGAAGATAGTTAGGATACATTCTTCATCTGGAACTACTGGCAAGCCAGTCATAATACCATATACGCAGAAAGATATTGACGATTGGAAAATTATGATGAAGAGGTGTTACGAGATAGCCGGAGTAAAGCCAACTGATAGGGTTCAGATTACACCAGGTTATGGTTTATGGACTGCTGGTATAGGATTCCAACTTGGAGCTGAATTATTAGGTGCTATGACAATTCCGACTGGTCCAGGCAATACTGATAGACAAATAGAAATGATGCTAAATTTAAAATCTACTGTTCTTACTTCAACCTCTTCTTATGCTCTTCTATTGGGGGAAGAAATAGAAAGAAGAGGTTTAAGAGAAGATATATCTTTAAGAATTGGGATAATAGGTTCAGAAAGATGGGGGGATCGTATGAGAAAAAGAATTGAGGAACTTTTGAATATTGAGTCATTTGACATATATGGCCTTACTGAAATTTATGGTCCTGGCATTGGCCTTGATTGCAAATATCATAATGGAATTCACGTCTTCGACGATTTTATGTATTTTGAAGTAATAGATCCTGACACTTTAGAAGTGTTGCCTGATGGAGCAAGAGGTGAGCTGGTAATCACTACTTTCAAAAAAGAGGGCGCTCCACTTCTTAGATTTAGAACTAGAGATATTACTTCAATAAATCATGAATTGTGTGAATGCGGCTTGAAATATCCAAGAATAGAAAGGTTAACTGGAAGATCTGACGATATGTTTAAGATAAAGGGGGTAAATTGCTTTCCTGCACAAATAGAAATAGTTTTAAGAGAATTTGATGAATTGTTTTCTGAATATCAGATAATTTTGGATAGATTTGAAGGTAAAGATAGAGCTATTTTAAAGGTTGAGTGTAGTGAGCCAGACAACACAAATTTATCAAAAAAGATATCCAGAAGAATAAAGGATAGAGTAGGAGCAACTTTTGACGTTGAACTATTGACATTTGGGGCTTTACCAAGAAGTGAGAAAAAAACTAAAAGAGTTTTTGACTTAAGAGATGAGGTTTAGTCAAGTTATAAGGAAACTCAAATACAATTTATAAATTTTTCATATGCTTTTAAAATTTATTTAAATAAATAAATCAAACTGATTTTATATTTTTAAAGTGTTATCTGACAATTTTGAACTTTTTCATTATTTTGAATATATAATTTATTTGTGTAAGGGCAAGGGCGGTTGAAAAAAAGAATAAAATAAATATCTTTTATATTCATATAAGTAAAACTTATATAAAAAAATTATTAATGCTATTGTAAAAAATAGTTTTATAAAGTAAGATATAAATGATGTGTATGAATCTATTAGAGAAATCTATAGATAAAAGAATAGGGCTTAATAAAAATTTAGGGATAAGAGTATGCGAAAGGAGTGGGGCAATTTAATGAGACTAGTATTTTTAGGTGCACCAGGGGCTGGCAAAGGAACACAGGCGAAGATGTTAGTAGAGCAACTTAAGATACCTCAGATTTCAACAGGGGATATGTTAAGGAAGGCGGTAGCAGATGGTACTCCTCTGGGGAAGGAAGCTAAGAGTTATATGGATAAAGGCGAACTTGTTCCGGATAGCGTAGTAATAGGCCTTATAAAGGAAAGGCTTCAAGAGCCCGATACAGAAAATGGCTTTATTTTGGACGGTTTTCCAAGAAATGTTTCTCAGGCAAAAGAATTAGACTCTCTTCTTGGTGATTTGGGCAAGCCACTAGATGTGGCACTAGTATTGGATGTTCCATTTGAAGATCTTATGAAGCGCTTAACAGGAAGAAGAACGTGTAAATCCTGCGGTCAAATGTACAACATTTATTTTTCTCCACCAAAGGTTGAGGGAAAATGTGATGTTTGTGGTGGAGAGCTATACCAACGTGCAGATGATAACGAAGAAACAATTAAGAAAAGACTTGAGGTATATCAGAGTTCTACAGAACCTCTAATAGAATACTATAGAAATAAAGGTATATTAAAAGTAGTTGAGGGTACGGGCGATATTAATGCGATATATAGAAAAATTCTTGTTCAGCTTAACCCAGTCGTTTAAAAAATACTATATAAATTACTCTAAAGGGGGTAAAAGGCATTGAGTCAACATGTGGCAGTAGACAACACGCTTTCTCCTCATGGCGGCAAACTTGTTTACAGGGTTGTCGAAGATAAGGAAAAGGCGAAAGAGCTTGCGAAAAAGGCAAAGGCACGAGTTCCAGTGAGAGGACAAATTGCTAGAGAGTGCATAAGCATAGCTTATGGATTTTTCTCTCCACTGGAAGGATTTATGGGTGCAAAGGATGTAGACAGCGTAGTTCATAACATGACTTTGGCAAATGGATACGTTTGGTCTATACCAATCGTATTTGACATGTCAGAAGAAGAGATCGAAAAGTATGGAATTGCCAAGGGAGATAGTGTGCTTTTCACTTACAAAGATCAGCCCTTAGCGATTTTTGATGTTGAAGAGATGTTTGTTTATGACAAGATTGCAATGGCTAAGCACGTTTATGGCACTGATGATGAAAAGCATCCTGGAGTAAAGAGAACTTACGATTACAAGGCCAAATTTTTAGGCGGCAAAATTACTCTTATCAACCCTCCAGTTTTTAATCCACCCTTTGATCGTTTCTGGTTTCCACCGGCCGAATCAAGAATGCAATTTATGAAAAATGGTTGGACAAAAGTAGTTGCTCATCAAACCAGAAACGTGCCTCACACAGGTCATGAATGGCTTATGAAGGGTGCATGGTTTGCTGCTAATGCAGATGCTGTATTAGTTTCTTGCGTTGTTGGAGAGAAGAGAAAGGGCGATTATATAGATGAGTGTATAGTTCTAGGACAAGCTGCACTAAGAGAATACGGTTATTTCAGAGAAGATGTTCATATGACTTCGATGATTCTCTGGGATATGAGGTATGCAGGACCTAGAGAAGCAGTATTTCATGCAATTGTTCGTAAAAACCTTGGATGTACTCACCATATGTTTGGACGTGACCACGCTGGCGTTGGTGACTATTATCCAACCTACGGTGCTCACGAGATCTTCAATGGCCTACCAGATCTAGGCATTAAGTCTGTCTTAACTAAAGAATGGTACTATTGTCCGGTTTGTGCCGGGATCGTTTATGAAGGATTTGATGGACACAAAAAGCAAAAGCAAAAGTTTTCTGGCACAGTAATTCGTTCTATCATTCAACAAGGCGTTAAACCAACAAGACTCATATTCAGGCCTGAGGTATTTGATACTGTTATGATGTGTGCAGAGAAATATGGCTTTGGTTCACCTTTCGTAAATGACAACTATCTTGAGAATCGTAATCCAGTCTTTACGATTCCTCCAATGGAGGTGTAATCGCAATGAGTAACGGTGATTTGAAACTTACAATATCACTTTGGGTTGGACCTGAAAGAGAAGAAGCTTTAAAAAAGGCAAATATGCTTGAAATTCCTGAACTTCAGGAGGCTTTTGCAGGATTAAAGAGGTTAAGTGTTCCTATTACCTACGATCAGGCTCAGAAGCTTAAAGAAGTTTATCCTTCAGCAAAGATAGACACTTCTTCTACTCAAACGGTAGAGTTGTTACCAAGGGAGTGCCTGGATAAGATATTTGCAATGGTAATTGAAAAAAAGAATGTAAATGTAATACAAGATCTTTTAAAATCTTTAGGGAAGTAAACTAAAAATAATTTTTTAAACTTCTCGAGGAGGTGAGATACCTCAAAAGCTATTTGCAACAAAATTCTCAATAATTTAAGAAATTTAACAAGGAGGAAAAGAGTATGCCAAGTTGGGTAAATCCCGAAAAGTGTGATGGTTGTAAAGCACAGGATAAGACTGCCTGTCAGTATATTTGTCCAAACGATCTTATGACGTTGAACAGAGAAATTATGAAAGCCTATAACCAAGAACCAGAGTATTGTTGGGAGTGCTATAGTTGTGTAAAAATTTGTCCCCAGCAGGCAATTGAGGTAAGAGGATATGCAGACTTTGTACCTCTTGGTGGAAATGCTATACCACTACGCGGATCCGATAATATCATGTGGACCTGTAAGTATCGTAATGGCAAGGTAAAGAGATTCAAATTCCCAATTCGTACTGTTCCAGAAGGTTCAATTAAGCCTTATGAAGGCTTTGAGGCCGATCCAAATATGGCCGATCTCGATAAACCAGGTTTCTTTACGCATAATATGCGTGGGGACACTTTGCCAACAATCTAATACTTAAAAATTTTTTCGGGAGGTTAAGTAATGGAAAGAGAAGCTTGTACATTCTCATATTGTGAGAAACCAGCCATTGTAGAGAAGGAAGTAGACCTTCTAATCATTGGCGGTGGAATGGGCGCATGTGGCGCAGTATATGAAGCCGTTAAGTGGGCAAAGCCACATGGTTTGTCTATACTTTTAGTAGATAAGGCTGCTCTTGAAAGATCAGGTGCTGTAGCACAGGGTCTTTCTGCAATTAACACATATATTGGAAGAGATAACAAACCTGAAGATTATGTAAGAATGGTTCGTACAGACCTTATGGGCATCATCCGTGAGGATTTGGTATTCGATCTTGGCCGTCATGTAGACGATTCAGTGCACCTTTTTGAGAAGTGGGGACTTCCAATATGGAAAGCTATTGGCACTGACAAAAATTTGAAATTAGAAGAGGGCGGCGTGCCTCGTAGAACTGGTCGTTGGCAGGTTGCTATATCTGGTGAATCATATAAGTGTATCGTTGCAGAGGCTGCAAAGTCAGCAATGGCGTCATATGACAAAGCAGAATATCTCGAAAGAGTATTTATTGTTAAACTCCTGTTAGATTCAAAAGAAGAAAATAGAGTTGCAGCTGCAGCAGGATTTAGCGTTCGTGAGAACAAAGTTTATTTCATAAAAGCAAAGGCAATCATCATAGCTTGTGGTGGAGCAGTTCACATATATCGTCCGCGTTCAGTCCTTGAGGGAATGGGTCGTGCATGGTATCCAGTATGGAATGCTGGCTCTACTTATGCTATGCCTTTCCAGGTTGGCGCAGAGGCGACAATGATGGAAAACAGGTTCGTGCCTGCTAGATTTAAAGATGGTTATGGACCTGTCGGTACCTGGTTTTTGCTCTTTAAAGCTACTGCCACAAATGCAAGAGGAGAGGACTACTGCGCGAAGACAGAATATATTGAAAAATATGCTCCATATAATAAGAACCTTGGCACCTGTATCAGAAACCACATGATGATTGAAGATTTCAAGAGAGGTCTTGGCCCTATGTATATGAACACAGACAAAGCTCTTGCTGAACTTGCAAAGACAATTGACGCAAAGCACGCAAAAGAGCTTGAGTCAGAGGCATGGGAAGACTTCCTTGACATGACTGTTGGACAGGTTGGTGTATGGCTTGGAAATAATATAGAACCTGATAAGATGCCTTCAGAGATTATGCCAGCCGAACCATACCTTCTCGGATCACACGCTGGTTGCTGTGGACTCTGGGTTTGTGGTCCAGAAGATCTGCAAAACGATGCAACGAGAAAAGCGGGATATGTCTGGGAATATAAAGGCAAAATTTACAATCGTATGACTACTGTAAATGGATTGTTTACTTGTGGAGATGGAGTTGGAGCTTCTGGACACAAATTCTCTTCTGGTTCACATGCTGAAGGACGTATTGCAGGTAAACAAGCAGTAAGGTTTATCCTCAACAACAGAGATTACACTCCATCAGTTGATAAGACAGCAGATGAATTGGCAGCTGAGATTTATGCTCCTATGGAACTCTTTGAGAAATATAAGACAGTTTCAACTACTCCATATACTGTTAATCCACAATATATTACTCCAAAGCAATTCCTCTTCCGTTTGAACAAGATAATGGATGAGTACGTTGCAGGTACTATAGGGTGGTATTCTACCTCAGAAACACTTCTTACTAAAGCACTTTACTATATGGAATTGCTTGAAGAGGACAGCTATAGGATGGCAGCATGGGATCTACACCAGCTCATGAGAGCATGGGAAAACTATCACAGGTTCTTGACTGCCCGTATGCATCTCAGGCATATATTGTTCCGTCAAGAAACTCGTTATCCTGGATACTACTATCGTGAAGACTTTAACTTCATAGATGATGCTAATTGGAGATGCTTTGTAAACTCTAAGATGGATCCAAAAACTGGAGAGATTAAGGAATTCAAGAGAGAGTACGTTCAGCTTATTCCAGACTAATCGAAATAAGATTTAAGTATCACATATTAAGTGCTGTGGGGGCAAAGCCTCACAGCACTTATTTTTTAAATTATTTGGAGGTAGGGTAGATGATAGAATTTCAAGGAAAGGTACTAGTTATCGGTGGTGGCATTAGTGGTGTTACTGCTGCTATTGAAGCCGCTGAAACGGGTGTAGGGGTTTACCTTGTAGAAAAAAATCCTTATTTGGGCGGTAGAGTAGCCCAATTGACTAAATATTTCCCAAAACTTTGTCCTCCAACATGTGGTCTAGAGCTTAATTTTAGACGTATGAGGGAAAATAAAGGCGTTGAGATTTTGACACAAACAGAAGTCTTAAAAGTTGAAGGTTCAAAAGGCAACTTTAAGGTTACCCTTAAAAAAATGCCTCGTTTTGTAAATGATAACTGTACTCTGTGTGGAGAGTGTTTTAATGTTTGTCCTGTAGAAAGGGAAAATGAATTTAATTTTAATATGAATAAGTCAAAAGCTATATACAGCCCCTTTGAGTTTGCCAATCCTCCATATGCAGTTATCGATCCGAACGTTTGTCTGGGAGAAAAGTGCTCAAAGTGTATTGATGCGTGTAAGTATAATGCGATTGATTTAAAAATGAAAGAGAAAATTATAGATATAACCGTTGACTCGATAATTGTAACTACTGGATGGCAACCTTATGATGCTACAAAAATTGACAATTTGAAATTCGGAGTAGTTCCAAATGTTATTACAAATATGATGATGGAGAGACTCGCATCACCGTCAGGGCCTACAGGCGGAAAGATTTTAAGACCATCAGATGGAAAGCCTGTTAAAAATGTTGCGTTTGTTCAGTGTGCAGGTTCAAGAGATGAAAATCACCTTCCTTATTGCTCATATATATGTTGTATGGCATCTCTTAAACAGTGCACTTACCTGTTAGATCAAGATCCAGAAGTAAAAGCTACAGTTTACTATATTGACATAAGAACTCCCGGCAGATATGAACAATTTTACTGGAGTGTCAAGGAAAATCCAAATATATTCTTTATAAAGGGAAAAGTTGCAAATATTGAAGCAGATCCTTCTGGTGATGTGTGGGTAGAAGCAGAAGACATTTTGGCAGGTTCAAAGAGCAAAGAAAGATTTGATATGGTTGTTTTGGCTACAGGTATGCAACCTACAAGTGTAGACTGGAATTTACCATTTAATGCTAAAAAGACTCCTGAAGGTTTTATAGATCCTGACAGTTTGCCAGATGGCATATATCTTGCCGGTTCTGCTGTTATGCCCTTTGATGTAATACGCTCTTTGCACTCAGCAACAGGCTCAGTGCTTAAAGCCCTTCAAAGCATATCAGGAAGGGGGAATTAATAAATGGATAAGAAAATAGGCGTTTATATTTGTTCTGGATGTGAAATTGGCGATGCAGTTGATATTGAGAAACTGGTAGAAATAGCTAAAGAAAAAGGCGTGTCTTTGGTTAAAACAAACGCTAGCGTTTGCAATCCCGACTTTGTAGAAGAAATAAAGAACGACATTGCTAATGATGGCATAAATACAATAGTTATTGCTGCTTGCAGTCCGAGAGTAAAGACTGATATCTTTAATTTCCCTGGTTGTATTGTTGAACGTGTAAACATTAGAGAATTTGTTGCCTGGGTTATGGAACCAAAAAGTGATGATGCCCAGATGGCAGCACAAGATTATCTTCGTATGGGCATTGTTAAGGCAGAGAAGACTAATTTGCCTGAACCATGGATTGGTGAAGACCTGTCAGAAGAGATCCTGGTTGTGGGTGGAGGTACGTCTGGTCTTTCAGCTGCTATCGAATCCTCAAAAGCTGGTTTTAAAGTTACAGTAATTGAAAAAGAAGACAAACTTGGCGGTTGGGCAGCAAAATGGTACAAGACCACTCCAACAAAGTATCCATTCACTTCGCTGGAAGAGCCTGCTGTTTTTAAGATGATTAAAGAGGTAGAAGCTGATCCTAATATAACTGTTTTACTAAATACAAAGATTGTTAAAACTGAAGGAATGCCTGGACTTTTTGATGTTACATTAAACGTAGCTGGTGAAGAAAAGGTAAAAAGATTTGGTACTATAATAGCCGCAGCTGGCTTCACTCCATATGACGTTTCAAAACTCGATAAGTTAGGTTTTGGTATTTCTCCAGATGTAATCTCAAATGTAGATTTTGAAAGAATGGTAAGGGAAACTGGAAAGATAACGAGGCCATCTGACGGTAAGGTTGCTAAAAGAGTCGCCTTCGTGCTGTGTGCTGGTTCAAGGGACCCAGAGCATCTCCCATATTGTTCTGGATATTGTTGTGCTGCTTCTCTAAAACAAGCAAAATATGTCAGAGATATCAATGATGGAGTAGCTTATGTTCTTTATAAGGATATAAGAACGCCTTCTCAGTTTGAATTGTTTTACAAAGAACTTCAAAACGATCCAGGCATCCTTCTGACAAAATGTGAAATAAAAAGCGTTTCTTTGTCGGAAGATACTTCTTTGAACGTTGATATAACTGATACCCTGCTGGGTGATGAACTCTCTATAGAAGCAGATTTGGTTGTTCTTGTGGTAGGTATGGTTTCTAATGCAAACCAAGAGAAGCCAGATATTTTGAATTTGCAGTACAGACAGGGGCTTGAACTACCTCTACTGGATACTGGCTACTATCCTGACTCTAATTATGTTTGCTTTCCGTATGAGAGTAGGAGAACTGGGATATACCCATGCGGTACGATAAGGGCACCGATGGAAACATATGGATGCATACAGGATTCTGTAGGAGCAGCTCTAAAGGCAGTTCAATGTATGTGGCACTATGAAAGAGGTTTAGCTGTTCATCCAAGAGGATGGGAGAAGTCCTATCCACAGGTATTTATGCAAAGGTGTACTTCCTGCAAGCGTTGTACCGAAGAGTGCCCATTTGGCGCAATAGATGAAGACGAGAAAGGAACCCCATTCTACAAATTTAACCGTTGTAGAAGATGTGGAACCTGTATGGGCGCATGTCCTGAAAGGATCGTTTCTTTCCACGACTTTTCAATTGACATGGTTAACTCAATGATAAAAGAGATTGAAGTTCCAGAAGATGACGAAGAAAAACTTCGCTATCTGGCTTTTGTTTGTGAAAATGATGCCTATCCTGCTCTTGATGCTGCGGCTTTCCTGAGACATAGGTTCCCACCTGGTATTAGGTTTATTCCTCTTAGATGTGCAGGAAATATGAACCTTGTCTGGATTGCTGATGGACTTGGAAATGGTTTGGACGGTGCATTGGTTCTAGGCTGTAAGTTTGGTGAAAATTATCAATGTCACTACATCAAGGGATCAGAACTTTGTAACTATAGATTTGGAAAGGTAGGAGAAACTCTTGATAGACTTGGTCTTGAATCCGAAAGGGTGGAGATGATGCAAGTTCAGATCTCTGATTATGTAAATATAGCGGACATTCTAAAGGGTTATGTTGATAGGGTTAAAGAAATTGGTCCTAACCCATTCAAGGGCTTTTAGGGGAGGATGAAAATGGCGAAAAAAATTGTAAAGACTGATTTAGATTTCATAAAGGAAATTATTGCTAATGGTGGCGATAGCGTTAAAAAGTGCTACCAATGTGCTACGTGTTCTGTTGTCTGCAACCTTGCTCCCAATAATTCACCATTTCCAAGGAAAGAAATGGTTATGGCACAATGGGGGATGAAAGATGCACTTCTTAAAGACGCTGATATTTGGTTATGTCATCAATGCGCAGATTGCACGGCGTATTGTCCAAGAGGTGCAAAGCCGGGTGACGTTTTGGGCGCTTTAAGGAAAATTACTATAGAAGAATATGCACCAGTAAAATTTTTGGCTAAACTTGTAAGCAAACCTGCAATGTGGCCATTTGCTTTTCTATTGCCAGTTGTTATACTCTTGATAGATCTTATGCTTAATGGGAAATTACAATACCTTGCAAATCCACAGGCTCTAGTAGATCTGTCTATTGAGGGTGAACATTCAACTGTAGGTAAAATTGTTTTTGCAAAATTATTTCCAACTGTAACTGGAATAGATATCTTCTTTTTGCCTGCTGCCCTGTTTGCTGTAGTTTGTTTTTGGATAGGTTTATCTAATTATTGGAAGGCTTTAAATTCTGAAAGATCTTATCCTGTTATGTTTCAGGGCAGTATTATAGGATTATTTGCTGGTGTTATCTGGGAAGCTCTTACTTCTGCGAGGTTTAAGCTTTGTAATACTATGAAGGTCAGATCTACTACCCACTTACTTGTTTTTTGGTCTTTTGTCGGGTTAGCCCTTACGACTGCTACTGCTTCGGTATATGAGTGGGTTTTGAGATACCCTTCCCCTTATCCTTTGTATGACCCTGTAAAAATACTTGGTAATATTTCGGGGATAGCACTAATTATAGGGGCAATCTGGATGATAAATACAAGATCAACTCTTAAGGTTGGTACGAATTCAAGCTTTGATTGGCTTTTGTTGATCGTTGTAGCAGGACTTGGGTTTACTGGAATGGGCGCAGAGATCTTTAGACTTATGAATCTTGCAAGCATTGCATACTGGACATACTTTATACATCTTGTATTTGTAATGTTTTTGTTTATATATGCACCTTTCTTTAAAATTGCACACCTTGCTTATAGAACTTTAGCTCTCGCATATTCTAATTTAGCCAACCGCGGAGAACCAGATGCCCTTCAAGAATAGTTTGGAAATGAGGTTTTTTTATGCCTAATATGGATGTTGTTGAAAGGGTTGCGCTGGATAGGTCTTCTAAGTTTACGTTTAGCTGTAATAAAGATTTGAGTTGTTGGAATTTATGTTGTAGAGATGTTGATATACTTTTAACTCCCTACGACGTATTAGAAATGAGGACTGCTCTTGGGCAGTCCTCAGGAGAATTTTTGCAAAATAACACTAAAGTAATTATTGATCCAAAAACTAAGATTCCAATGGTTCAAATTATGCTAAAGCCTAACGAAAGATTGTGTGTTTTTAGTAAAGAAGAAGGTTGCAGCATTTATCAAAATAGACCACTTCTTTGTAGGACTTATCCTATTGGGATAGCTGCTTTAAGAAAAAAAGACGATCCAAATCCTGAAGATGAGTTTTTCTTTTTTATTAGAGAAAAGTTTTGTAAAGGCTTTTCTCAAGGCAAAGAATTTACAGTAGGCGATTGGCTTCAAGATCAAAATGCTGATTATTTGTTGGAAAAGAACAAGGATTGGCTTGAATTTATTCTTAGAAGAAATGTGATGGGAGTAGAACCATTCAACGAGAAGGAAGCTTCTTTGTATTTTATGGCAGTCTATGACCTGGATAAGTTTAGAAAATTTGTTTTTGATACTAAATTTTTGGATATTTTCGAGATAAGCAAAGAGAGAATTGAAGCAATGAAAACAAGTGACGAAGAACTTCTGAAATTTGGTATAGACTACTTGTTTTTTATGTTCAGGATCAAAAAAACTCTTGAGCCAAAGAAAACGTAACTTTTTATAAAGATCCGGGAGATTTCCCGGATCTTTGTTTATTTGTAACTTAAAAGTTTTTTTATATCGAGGATCTTTATTTGTTTTTTTTCTAATTTTATAATGCCTTTTTTTTGTAGCATGTTAAGAGCTTTTGTAGTGGTTTGTCTACTTGTGCCCACTACCTGAGCAATTTCTTCATGCGTTAAGTTCAAAGGAATTTTTATGCCGTCTTCATCGTCTATTCCCCATTTGAAAGAAGCTTTATATAAGAAAGAAGCAAGTCTCTTTGAGACATAATTAGAACTAAGGTTGTGCACATTTTCTTCGGCTTCTCTCATGCGCGCAGCTAAAAGTCTCATTATTTTAAGAGAGATATTAAAATCTTCTTTTATTAGATTGTAAAAATCTTCTGTTTTTAAGAAACCTATTTCTATATCTGTAATAGCAACCGCATTGCAAGTTCTGTTTTTATTTAACAAAACTTCGGCTAATCCTATGATTTCTTTGGGATTTCTTATACAACCAACGACAGATTCTTTGCCATCTTTTGAAATTCTTGAAATTTTTACCCATCCAGATTTGATTATAAAAACTCCTTGAGATTTTTCTGATGCAGAAAAAACTGTAGAACCCTTAGGAAGTTTCATGACTATTGCTCTTTCTAAAAGCTTATGCCACTCTTGTTCTGTAAATTCTTTAAGTTCTTTGTCTAAAAGCAAAATATTATCCAAAGTTATCTCCCTCATAATAAGTTTATAAATATATTTTACTAAATAATTATAGTGTAACATAGCTGACATTTTTTAGTAATAAATATGACTGAAAAATTTTTTATAAAAAATAATAATTTATATATTAAGTGTATTAATAAATAAGGAGGACTTATGCGAAACTATTCTGAGATTCAGGATTTTTTTATGAAAGAGTTTAGATTTATGCACTTACCTGTCGCAGTGAAATTTATTTTTAAAGACGAAGAACTGCAAGATTTCAAGAAAGATGTAAAGGATTATTATGTACCAAATAAACCTCTTACATTTTGCCAAGCAGAAATTGGACCTAGAATGAAAGGAATTACAGTTCTTCAGGAAAAGGAGTCTTTAGGCTGCTCTAATGCTGCATATGTATTTGGGTGGAAGGGTTTCGATGAAGCTGAGGTAAAGAGCCACTTAAAGTATGTAAGAGATATGAAACAGGCTGAAAAATTTCTTCTTTCAAAGCCAAGATTGGAAGAAGGAAAACTAAGGGCAATTGTTGTTTCGCCACTTGCAAAGACTCATTTTGATCCTGATGTCGTTCATTTCTATTGCGATAATATGCAAGCCTATCAACTTAGTGTAGGTTGGATGGCAGTAAGAGATATTCATCCAATGAGGCCAAATGTTACGATGAATTCAGCGGCTTGTGCTGGTAACGTTTATGCTTATAATACCAAACTTGCATCTACCCACCCTGCTTGTAGCGGTAGCTATAATGCTGGCAAAACCGAGAGGGGTGAAACTAACGTAGTAATTCCTGGTGAGGATATAGCAGATTTGTTTTCCTGGTTTAAGGAAAGAGTTGAAAGGTACGGGAGTCTTTCTATAGTAAAGCCTGGAGATGAATTCCCTGGTTCGGATGTTTGTAAAAATTGCCCATTGATTGTCTTTAAAAAAGGTGAAAACGCAAAGTAAATGATTTTATTTAATTTATTATTTATATCTTAATATCTTAGAAAGGAGGACGTATGATTTTTCCAGTAGATTGGCTTCAAGTTGGGGATCAAAAAGTTCAGATTGATGCAGTAGTTTATTTTCTTTGGTCAATTTGGAACGGTTGGATTATGGCAACGGTAGGTGCATTTGGGGGTATTATGGCAGGTTTTGGCCATATATCTGTATTAGGTCTTGGCGCAAAGGCTAGCTCTCTAAAAGGTATAAAGGCTACAGTAAATGGCAAGGAAGTAGATTCAGGAAAGTATCTGTCAGACAACATAAGGCTGTCTAACTCACTTATTACAAGCGTAAATTCTACTATGGGTACTATCCAGTGGTTTTTAAACAAGAGGTTAATTTGGACTGCTGGCCTTGCTATGGGTATTGGTAGTGTACTTGGTGCTCAAGCAGGAGTATGGCTTACAGGCGGCAAGCTAAACATGTCAAGCGTTATAGGTATATTTGGTTGTCTTACACTTCTTGTATCTATATTTATGTTCTATCAAGTAACTCCTTTTGCTGCAAAGGCAAAGAGCAAAGGAAAGGATGCTGCAAAGAGGTTCCAAGAAGAAGTAAAAAAACTAAAAGCTGAAGGACGTCTTAATGAATTAAAGGGCATAGAAAATCTAAAGCTTAGTTTAGCAGCAGTAGAATTTGACTTCTTTGGAGAACACTTCAAGGTAAAGAACTTTGGACCATTTTTGTTTGGAATAATAGTAGGATTTGTATCTGCTGTAGCAGGAGTAGGTGGAGGATTTCTATACGTTCCATTTCTCTCAATAGTCCTTGGACTTCCTTTCTACATCGTTCCAGGTGCATCAGTAATGGCAGTAACTCTTGGAATGCTTTCAACAATAGTAGGTTGGTTGGTCTTTGGCATAAAGATAGCGCCACCAATTCTTATAGGTATGGCAGGAATACTAATTGGCGCATACATTGGCCCTAAAACTCAAAAGTATTTGCCTATGAACTTTCTCTACATTCTCTTTGGAGTCCTTGCAATATATGTAGGTGTGGGTTATATAATGAAGGGCTTTTTCGCAATAGCGCTTCCTGGAGTATAAAGATTATATACACTATCTTGTGATATAATGAACATAATATTAAACTAAAAGGGAGTGAAAAAAATGGCCCTTAACAGAATTGATTCCGGATCATTGTTAAATATTACTCAAAGTACAGCAACCAATAAAAAGGCAAACCTTTTCGAATCAATGGTGAATCAAGAAGTGTCTAACCTAACACAAAACTCCAAACCGCTAAAAGGAAGTGGTAACAATCCAAACTTACAACTTAAAGCAAATACTTTACAAAATAGCAATATTCAATCCAAATAGCTTCAAATTTTTCTAAAAAAAGAGGGAGAGAAATCTCCCTCTTTTTTTATTTTTGTTATTAAAGAACATATTTGAGATAATTCAGAATATTCTTATTAATTTATTATTCCTAAAAATGTTTAGTATAATCTTAATATAAAGTATTTTAAAGAAAGAAGGTGAAAAATGATTGTAAAATTATTTTGTATAAGGGATTTATAAAAAAACATGGGGGTGATATAGTGTGAAAATGAGTGTGATCTTACCTGTTGTTTTGCTTTGTGCTATTGCTTTATTTGTTCTTTCTTTTCTTATGAGCATTCCAAGTGCAATTTTACTTTTGGTATTCGGATTTTGCTTATGGGCGGTTGGGTATAGATATTACAGTGCCTGGCTCGCTGCTAAAGTAATGTGTTTAGACGCTACAAGAGAAACACCTGCATGTAAAATCAATGATGGAAGAGATTATGTACCTACAAACAAGTACGTGTTGTTTGGACATCAATTTGCGGCTATTGCAGGGGCAGGGCCTCTGATTGGACCAGTTCTTGCTGCACAATGGGGCTTTATGCCTGGGCTTCTCTGGATCGTTTTGGGAGCTGTAATAGCTGGTGCAACACATGATTTTGTTGTTTTAGTTTTATCTGTTAGACAGGGTGGTTTGTCTATTGCAGAAATTGCTAGAAAGGAGATATCAACTCCGACTGGTAGAGTAATGTCACTTGCAATATTTCTCATAATGGTTCTTACTCTTGCAGGTTTGAGCATTGCAGTGGTAAATGCCCTCAAAGGCTCTCCGTGGGGGACTGTTACTGTAGGATTAACAATTCCAATTGCATTTCTTATGGGATTTTGGATGTTCCACTTTAGACCTGGCAAAATAGGTGAAGCCTCATTAATTGGCGTTATATTGTTATTTGTTGCAACATGGCTTGGAAGCGTTGTACCTGGCACAGAATTTGCTAAATATTTTACTTATAGCGAACAAACAATGAAAATTTTGCTTCCAACTTATGCCTTTTTTGCATCAGTACTTCCTGTTTGGATGCTTCTTTTGCCGAGAGATTATTTGTCCAGTTACATGAAAATAGGTGTAGCAGTAGCGATTGCTTTGGGAGTCTTAATAGCTCATCCAATGCTTCAAATGCCACCATTCACTAAATTTATAAGTGGTGGGGGCCCCATTATTCCAGGTCCACTATTTCCATATCTATTTATAACAATAGCTTGTGGTGCTATATCTGGATTCCACTGTATGGTTGGAACCGGTACTACTCCAAAGATGTTGAGCTGTGAGACTGATGCAAGATTTATTGGGTATGGTGCAATGATAATGGAAAGTTTTGTTGCTGCTCTTGCTCTAATTGCTGCATGTGTGTTGCCTGTAGGAGACTATTTTGCTATAAATACTGCGCCTGCTGTTTTTCAGAAGCTTGGTATGCACACCCAGCAAGTTGCTTACATTTCTCAATTAGTAGGAGAAAATCTTGTTGGTAGACCTGGTGGTGCCGTTTCTTTGGCAGCTGGTATAGCTTATATTTTTGACAATGTTCCATTTCTTACTGGTATGATGGGTTACTGGTATCACTTCATAATAATGTTTGAAGCAATGTTTATATTATCTGCAGTAGATGCAGGAACAAGAGTCGGCAGATATCTTTTACAAGAATTTTTGGGAATATTTGTTCCTAAGTTCAAAGATATACACTGGAACTTCGGAATAGTATTAACGGGTTTTTTGGTTTCGTTTTTCTGGGGTTACCTTCTTTATTCTGGTAGTGTTTCCACTATATGGCCTATGTTTGGAGCATCAAACCAGCTTTTGGCCTGCCTTGCGCTCTTGATTGCAACTACTGAAATTTTAAGGAGAACAAGAAAGATATCTTATTCTTTGGTTACAATGATCCCAGGAGCATTTATGGTAACAATTACCTTTACTGCGGCGTGGATGAACTTTGCCAACATATTCTTACCGA
Source organism: Thermodesulfobium narugense DSM 14796 (assembly GCF_000212395.1). Classification (NCBI taxonomy): domain Bacteria; kingdom Pseudomonadati; phylum Thermodesulfobiota; class Thermodesulfobiia; order Thermodesulfobiales; family Thermodesulfobiaceae; genus Thermodesulfobium; species Thermodesulfobium narugense. Next base: position 1,638,565 of record NC_015499.1, on the reverse strand, counting down.
TGGCACAAAAGGGGAATGTAGCAGGAGCAATCAACGCATTTTTGTCAATATTGCTTCTTGCTATGGGAATATGGGTACTCTTTGACTCAATAAGAGTTTGGTTAAAGATACTTTCGGGATCTGATGCAGTAAAGTCTACAAGTAACTAATAGTTAAATAGTTATACTCTTCTTTTATTTTGATTGGCAGGGGAAGTATGTCTCTCCTGCCAATTTTTATGTTTTTTTTTTTTTTTATAAAAATGTGATATATTTACTTAAATCTTATGGGAGGAAATACTATTAGCCTCAGGATATTATTTCTAATTATATTATTCTCTTTATGTTTAAAAACAGGTTGTGCTTATGCTTCAGGTAAAGTTAATGTAGTTCTTTTTTGGAGTCCAACCTGTCCTCACTGTCATGATGTAATAGAAAATGTACTCCCACCTATTCAGGAAAAATTTAAAAATAGATTGTTGATCACCTATATAATGCTTTACAAAGAGAGTCAGGCTGAACCTTTTTATGAATTGGCAGCAGAATATGGTGTTAAGAGAAGCGATGTTGGAATTCCCTTTATGATTGTAGGAAAAAAGGTTTTAATAGGGACGGATGAAATAAAGAAGAATTTGCCAGATTTAATTCAAGACGGTATTAATCATGGTGGCATACCTTTTCCCGAAAGGGTACTTCATTCTGAATTTGCTAAAGATATAGATATTAAAACAATTAAAAGCGAGAATTTTGTAGGGGAGTCCTTTGCAATTTTTACTGTTATATCTTTATTAATATTCGCTTCTTATTCTCTTTTGAGTCTTAAATTTACAACTTTGACAAAATATTTAAGTTTTATTAGAGTTTTTAGAAATTACCTAATATTCCTTCTCATTTTTGTAGGTTTTTTAATATCTATTTATTTACTACATTTAGAGACAACCAGTTCCTCTGGAGTATGTATAATTTTTTCTGGTTGTAATATTGTACAAAAAAGTTCTTTCTCGCGCATTTTTGGAATAATTCCTGTAGCATTGTTAGAAATATTTGTCTTTTTTGTTCTTTTTGCCTTATGGATATATTCTTGTAAGTTAAAAAGAGATAAAATATTTTTCTTTAATTCAAGAATGATTCTTTTTTGGATTAATTTTGTTGCTGTAGTTGTTGCTATTAGTCTGACAGTTCTTGAAATATTTGTAATAAAATCTGCTTGTATTTATTGTTTAATATCTTCTATAATATTAGGTTTGTTGCTAATTCTATTTAATCCGAATTTTGATAGAATTAACACAACTAACTAACTAACTAACTAACAACAAAATACTATTTTAAAACAGGAAGGAGTAAAGGCTTTGTCTTCAGGATTAAAAAAAAGAGAGACATTTTCTTCTGGAATTGCTGTTTTCTTTGCTACACTTGGATCTGCCGTAGGATTAGGCAACATATGGAAATTTCCCTATTTGACTGGCATTTTTGGAGGAGGCGCATTTTTACTTATTTATGTTCTTTGTGTTATATTTGTCGGCATACCAGTAATGCTTGCCGAATTTTTTATCGGGAGAAGCACACGTTCTAATGTAATAGGAGCGTTTAAGAAATTGGCTCCAGGTACAATGTGGAAGCATGTAGGCACTATGGGGGTGCTGGCTGCATATTTAATTATGTTTTTTTATAGTTGTGTGGCTGGATGGGTTTATTATTATTTGTTCAAATCTATAAGAGGGGATTTTGTTGGTGTTACATTGGAGAGTGCAAAAACTCAATTTGCTCAAACAATAATAGGACCATTTACACCGACCTCTGGCAGGCAATTGTTATGGTAGTTGTTGGAGCGATTCTTATTATGGGTGTTCAAAAAGGAATTGAAAGGGTTACAAAAACGCTTATGCCAATTTTGTTTTTGTTAATTATAATTTGTGATATTAGAGCTCTTACTCTCCCAGGTGCCTTTGATGGGGTTAAGTTTCTTTTTAGCATAGATTTTTCAAAACTGACTGCAGTTGCAATTTTGACAGCGCTTGGACTTGCGTTCTTTAAACTTTCTCTTGGTATGGGCACAATGGTTACTTATGGCAGTTATTTCACAAAAGACAACAATCTTTTTAGAACAGCATTTTCAGTTGCTTTTTCTGATACTCTTGTGTCTATCTTGGCTGGACTTGCTATCTTTCCTACGGTTTTTGCTTTTGGGATGCAGCCGGGCGCTGGTCCTGGGCTCTTATTTATGACAATTCCTCTCGTTTTTTCAAAAATACCTCTGGGAAATTATTTACTCGTTGCTTTTTTCTTTCTTTCTTCAATTGCTGCAACTACAGCAATGCTCTCTCTTGTAGAGGTATTGGTAGCATATTTTACTGAAGAGTTTAATGTCTCAAGAAAGACTGCAAGTATTGTAAACTCTGTAATAATTGTAATAATAGGTTCAACGGCCGCTCTTTCAGTTGATGCCAATTCCCTTTTGGGTTCTATGAAGTTTTTTGGTAAGGGATTTTTCGATTGGTATGACTATATTTCTTCAAATATTCTATTGCCCATAGGAGGATTTTTTATTGCTATATTTGTTGGATATGTTATGAGTCAGAAGAAAGTTTTGGATGAACTTTCTAATAATTCTTTAAAACTTAAATTTGCTACTAAAGTATATTTGTTTGTTCTAAAAACTATAACGCCAGTACTACTTATTATAATTTTCTTAAATTCTATAGGTATTATTAATTTTAGATAGATTTACGTTCCCCATGCTTGTTTTTTTAGACCTTCTTCGTCTAATATTGTGACAGTCTTGTTGTTTGTAGAAATAATATTTAAATTCTGGAACTTTGTAAATACTCTTGAAAGAGTCTCGGGCATTGTGCCAAAATATTTTGAGAGCTCTGTTCTAGTAAGAGGCAATTCTATTTTTGAACTCTTTTGAATTTCTTTTTGGTACAAAAGATAAGATGCTAATCGTCCCGAGACTTCTTTTAAGGATAGAGCTTCAATAAGAGAAGTAAAGTTTCTAAGCCTAAAAGATACAGCTGATAATATGTTCATTGTAAGGTTAGGATTATTTATTATAAGATTTTTAAAACCCTCTCTGTCGATTGCTAAAAGAGTGCATTTCTCAATACATTGAGCATTCGCTGGATAATCAAGCCCCGCGAACATAGGTGCTTCTGCAACTATATCTCCAGGGGTCATTATGTGAAGTATTTGTTCCTTTCCAGATGGAGAAATTTTAAAAACTTTCATTTTGCCGCTTAAAACTATAAATAGATTTAACGCCAAACTTCCCTCGGTAAAAAGTATTTCGTTGTGATCTAATACTATTTTATGAGAAATATTTAAAATTTTTGCTATGTCTTCATCACTTAAATTTTTAAAAAAAACACAGGACTTAACTATGTCTTTCATATTGATTATATGCCTCTCTTTAAATAATTTTTTCTATTAATTTTACAATATTGATCTAAATCAATGATCTGTTATCTTTAAAGTTTTATTCTATTCCTTAATAAAAAAGTAAATAAAGGAGAGTGATTTATAATGTTTTGTTATCAATGTGAACAAGCGGCAAAAGGGGTAGGATGTGAAATTCAGGGAGTTTGTGGTAAAGATGAAACTACAAGTAACTTGCAAGATTTATTGATATTTTCTTTGGAAAGTCTTTCGTCTGTAGTTCAAAGCGCAAAGGAAGTAGGAATAGAAGTAAATGAGACGTTGGGTCACTTTGTTTGTCAAGCTTTATTTTCAACATTAACAAATGTGAACTTCGATCCAGAAAGGTTAAAAGATTGGATCAAATCAGTAGAGCAAAAAAGAGACGACTTAAAAAAATCTGTAACTGAAAGGTCAAAAATAGAATTTTCTGATATTGCTAACTTTAAGTTTGCAAACGATATTTCAGAATTAGAGACTCAAGGAAAAGAGTTTGGATTAAAAAACGATCCAGAAACCGATCCAGATAAAAGGGCTTTAAAGCATACTATACTTTTTGGCTTAAAGGGTATAGCAGCTTATGCTGATCATGCAGCTATTTTAGGAGAATATAGTAAGGATCTTTATGATTATATGTTCAGGGCTCTTTTTGAACTTACAAGAAATGATATATCACTAGAAGATTGGGTAAACAAAACTCTTGAAGTAGGTAAATATAATCTTCTTGCTATGGAGCTTCTTGATAGAGCAAATACGAAAGCTTATGGCGATCCTGTCCCGACAAGCGTTCCTCTCGGACACAAAAAGGGGAAGGCGATATTAGTTTCAGGGCACGATCTGAAAGATTTGGAAGAGATTTTGAAACAAAGTCAGGGTAAAGGGATTTATGTATATACCCATGGTGAGATGCTTCCTACTCACGGTTATCCGTTGCTTAAAGAAAAATATCCTCACTTTTATGGACACTTTGGAACTGCATGGCAAAATCAAATAAGAGAATTTCCTTACTTCCCCGGACCAATTGTTATGACTACAAACTGTATTCAAAGACCGCAAAATAGCTACTTTGACAATATTTTTACAACAGGTGTCGTAGCCTGGCCAGGTGTTAAACATATAACAAATTATGACTATTCTTTAGTTATTCAAAAAGCCCTTGAAATGAAAGGATTTGAAGAAGATCTAGATAAAGGTTCTGTAATGGTTGGCTTTGGTAGAAAAACACTTCTTTCAACAGCTTCGAAGGTCATAGATCTTGTAAAGAACAAAAAAATAAGACACTTCTTTCTTGTAGGAGGGTGCGATGGTGCAAAGCCGGGAAGATCTTATTATTCTGAATTTGTAGAAAAAGTTCCTGAAGATTGTATTGTGTTGACCCTAGCTTGTGGGAAATTTAGATTTTTCGATAAAAAGTTAGGTGAAATTGATGGACTCCCCAGGCTTATAGATGTTGGACAGTGTAATGATGCGTATTCAGCAATAGTACTTGCTGATACTTTGGCAAAGGCGTTTAATGTAGGAGTTAACGATTTGCCGCTTTCTTTGATACTTTCATGGTATGAACAAAAAGCGGTGGCGATTTTGCTTAGTTTGTTATACCTTGGAATAAAGAATATAAGACTAGGACCATCTTTGCCAGCCTTTATAACGCCTAATGTTCTTGACGTGTTAGTGAAAAACTTTAATATTGCTCCAATTAGAACTCCTGATGAAGATCTTAAGGCAATTTTAGGATAGACATTAAAGAAAGAAAGAGCCGTGAATATTTTAAACGTTAGTCACGGCTCTTTATGTTAGATCTGCTTTAATACGAAAAGAAGTTGGTTTTCCACTACACTTTCATTAAGATTTACACATATTTCTTTTATCATGCAGTCATATGGGGCAAGAAGGGGAGTTTCCATCTTCATAGCTTCGAGATTTGCTATCTCTTCGCCTTTGTGATATATGTCTCCTACTTTTATAGGATCTCTTTTTGGATTGCCAAGCCTCCATAGATTGCCATTGATAGGAGACCCAAGCTCATTAGAACCTCTTGCAAATCTAATTTCCTTTTTCTTCGCCCTTGGCGTTTCGACTTTGTAAACTCTAGTTTTGTTATTTACTTCCATAACTACGTGGATAACGCCTTCATGTTCTTTGCCTATAGAAACTAATTCAAGGGTATAGGGCTTTTCTGAAAAAGTAAACTCTACTTTATCTCCTGGATTTTTCAATCCGTTGGTAAAGACATTTGTTGGAAGAACCATTGGTGCATCTCCATACTTTTCTCTAAAATTAATCATTTCTACAGCATCCTTTGGGTGCATTAGATAAAGAATAAATTCTTCTTCCGAAGGCAATCTTGAAATTTTTTCTTTCAATTCTTCTCTTGCTCTTTCTAAATCTTCTTCTTCAATGTGTTCTAATGGTGATACATCAACTCTTGACTTTATTTTTTCTTCCCACTCATCTGAAAAAGTGCTTTGATAAACCCAATTATCAGGCCATCCCACAGGAAGTTTTCCATAAAGTCCAAGAAGTAAATTTTTAAAATCGCCTGGCGCGCTTTTGAAAAGCTCTAATAATTCTTTTTTTTCTTCATCGTTCATTTCTTCAAATTTGCATTCTTTTTCTTCAACGAATTTCTCTAAAAGTCTTATAATATGTGTTACTCCAGCCTCACCCTTTTCTTTTGAATATCTATTAATTATTCCGCTACATGTAACCCAGGTTATTTGCGATCCTGGAGTTACATCAAAATATTTAACTATTCTATTGTAAAGAGACATTAATTTTAAGATATGTGGCATTAAGTGTAAAAAACCGCCTTTTTGAGCTTGTTCAAATGAGCTAGGAAATGCTCCGCCAGGCATCTTGTGTTTGGTTACAAAATAATCAAACCCTTTGAAAGGAGACTCGGCCCATTCGTAATGCTTTATCCATTCTCTTACTGTTTGAATTGCTTCATAAGCTGCTTGTGTGTTTAGGTGAACGTTTATTCCAGATTCTGTAAGGTAAGCGTAGGTGCTCATAATCGGAGGTTGTCCGTAAAATCTAACCAATGAATCTTCCTCTACGTCTAATATTTTTGCGCCCGCTTGTGCTGCAGCAAGATATGCTGGAAGAGCAAGACCATCTGTAGTATGCCTGTGATAGTGAATTACAAGCTCTGGGTATTTTTGTTTTATTGAGTCTATTAAGCTGTATATTCTTTTTGGACTGCCAACTCCTGCCATATCCTTTATGCAAAGTATTATTTCATCTATTCCAGAACATAGAGAAACAATTTCATCTACTGTTCTTAAGTAATATTCGTTTGTAGCCCATTCTACTTCAGTAAAGGATATTGCGGGTTCAAAAAGCTTTCCTCTATTCATTACTACTTCTGCGACTGTTCTCATATTTCTTATGTCGTTCAAGAATGAAAAGCATCTCCAAACATCTATGTCTACCTTAGAAACAACATATTCAATTACATTTTTTGGATACGGTCTGTAACCCCAAAGATTGGTTTCTCTTACTAAAGTTTGAAGCAATACATTAGGCATCAATTCTCTATATATCTCTATTTCTTCAAAAGGTGATTCCTTTCTGTTCATTACTCCTACATGCCACCTTGCACCTCCATGACATTCCGAACTAAAAAGTCCCATTTTGTTATAAAGTGGTGCAAGAGTTTTAAGGTCATAAATTCTGTGTCTATTTTTAAAATCTGATTGTCCAGCATCTCTCATCCCTGTGGAAGTAAAACAAACTCCAGCCAAGTTCCTAACACTATTAACTATTTCTGAGGGACTCATTCCAGGTTTGACAAAAGTATATTCAAACATAACTTCACCTCACATCCACTTTTGTTGTCCAAGTGCACTTATTTCTGCAACATAACGAGCAATCTTTAACACTTCATCTTCCGGGTCTCTTTCTTTAAAAGAAGATATCAGCTCATCCATATGTTCTTCGATGAACCTTGTTGAGAACTCTCCTGAAATAAATTTTGGATGCCTTAGTATGCTAAGAAGTAGTGGAGCAATTGTTTTAACACCCTCAACTCTTAATCCTCTAGACAAAGCTCTGTCCATTGTTCTTATTGCATCTGTTCTGTCTGCACCAGCACTGATTAAAAGCATAAACATCGAATCATAAAAAGGAGGGATGGATGCTCCCTCATATGCACCAGGAGAAATTCTTATACCTGGTCCATGTGGAACCTGAAGTCTTGTAATTCTTCCAAAGGAAGGAGAGAAATTTTTAGGGTCTTCAGCGTTTAATCTACACTCTATTGACCACCTATTTTGATGTATATCAGACTGGTTGAAAGGTAATTTTTTACCTTCTGCTATGTCTATCATTAGGCTTACAATATCAAGTCCTGTTGAGAGTTCCGTAATGCCATGCTCTACCTGAAGCCTTGTGTTTACTTCAAGAAAATAAAATTTTTTTGTGTTTGAATCATATAAAAATTCAACTGTTCCAGCAGATGTATAGCCAATTTCTCTCATAAACCTTACTGCCGTAAAACATATTTCTTGTCTAAGAGTATCGTCAAGACTTGGAGAAGGTGTTTCTTCAATAATTTTTTGATTTCTTCTTTGAATGGTGCATTCTCTTTCGAAGAGATGACATATAGAACCATATTCATCGGCTATAATTTGGACTTCTATGTGCCTTCCTCTTTCTATATATTTTTCTACAAGAACTTTATCATCGCCAAAGGATTTAAGGGCCTCAGATTTTACCTGGGTAAAAGCATTCTGTATATCTTCTGCTCTTTCAACCTTTAACATTCCCTTGCCACCACCACCAGCTGAGGCTTTAACTAAAATTGGGAAAGATATATCTTCTTCTTTCATCCAATCTATGATTTCTTCGTAACTTTTAGCGTTGTCAATGCCAGGTATTACAGGAACATTTGCGCGTTTTGCCCATTTTTTTGCTTCTATTTTGTCTCCCATAGCTTTTATAACTTCTGGTTTTGGCCCGATCCATATAAGACCTGAGTCTATGACCCTTTGTGCAAATATGTGGTTTTCTGAGAGAAATCCCCATCCTGGATGCACGGCATTACATCCAGTTTTTAAAGCCGCTTCAATTATCGCATCCATATTGAGATAGGATTTTATTGGTGGAGCTTCTCCGATGTGTACTGCAGAGTCAGATGAGAGCACATGTAATCCCAATCTATCAGGAGTACTATATACAGCTGTGGTTGGAATTTTTTTGTCTCGACAAGTGTGCATCACCCTTACTGCGCTAACTCCTCGATTTGCAATAAGTACCTTTTTTATTTTCCTTTCCATCGTTACACACCCTTTTCTGCAGTATATTAGTGCATATTATATATGCAAAAGTTAATTTTTGTTAATATTTATTGTTTGATAAAATTTATTTCATATAAAATAATTTTTGTTTTATAATTAATTAAATTTATATAGTATGGGGTGAAGTAAAATTGATGGACCTTCTTAGAAAAATTCTTCGTCTTGAAGAAGATAGGATGACTTATGTAGATCCAAGATTTGCAATGGCTGCTGTCAGGACATTTTTAGCATGGGTCAGGACGGCTTTTAATATGCTGGGGTTTGGTATTGCTCTTGATAAAGTTGACGTGTGGTTACAAACTCAACCTGGTGTTTCTTCTTACATTCGGGGGACAGTGGGTTCTATACACGTGATTGTTATTATGCTTCTTATTATGGCTGTGTGTACTATACTTGCTGGTGCAATAGATTATGTACAGAACGTTAGAAAGATTAGGGCTGGATATTTTCAGTGTTCTCCAGAATATCATATAGGATATATGTCCTTTGTGGTAGCAGTTTTATTGGTATTGGTACTACTCGTTCTTATTAGAGCTTAGATTAAACTTTAGGGGAGTCTATTAGTTTTGTTTTCAAAGACAAAAAGAGAAAATAATAATGAAGATGCCAGAGAAAGCATGGCTGCTGTCAGAACTCTTCTTTCCTGGATTAGAACATCACTTGGACTGATGGCCTTTAGCGTTCTTCTTGACAGATTCGATCTTTTTGTTCATTATCTTGGTCCTTCACTTGGGATTCCTGAAGAAAGGACCCTATATCTTTATTGGGTAGCCGTTGTTTTTGCAGGACTCTCCTTTTTAACTGTTATTGTTGGGCTTATAGATTATATTGTGGTAAAAAGAAGAATCGGACTAGGTGAGTATAAGTCAAATGCCTTCATATATGTTTTTTACACTCTAATAGTAATCCTTGTTCTAGGGGTTTTAGGATATAGTGTTTTTATACATCGTTAGTCAATTAATCTTATTCTTAAAAACTTGATTGCCATGAATGTAAAAAATATACATGTTATTAGCAATACTATTATGTTTGTTATATCTATGGGCTGTGAAAGATAGAGTTCTCTTGAAATTTTTACTGCATAATAGAGGGGAAAGATGGCCTTTAAGATTATTTTTAGAAATATGGGCAATATATTAATTGGGAAATATGTCCCAGAAAATAATATCATTGGATTTATGTACACAAAATAAAGATAATCGAAAAACATTATATTAGGCACTACTGAAGTAAAAAACATGCCAATTGAAGCAAATGTTAAACCAAGAAGTGGCAAAACTAAAATTATTATTAAAAAGCCTAAATTTTTTAGCAAACCAAAACAAAACAAAACAAAGATTACAATAGTTGCATATATTGTTCCTCGAAAAGCTCCCCAAAGCATTTCTCCCAAAACAATATCTTTTACAGTAGCATTTGTAGATAGCCAAGCTGTATAAATGTTTTCGTAATACATCCTTACGAAGGCGTTGTAAGTTGTCTCAAAAAATGATCCATATAAAACGCTTATAATAACCATTGCAGGCGCTATAAATTCAACATAAGATAAGCCCTCAACATTAGGAACAAATTTTCCTATACCAAAACCAAAGGCTAAAAGGAAGAGTAAAGGATCTATTCCACTTATCAACGCGCCCCATGCACGCTTTTTAAATGAAATAATATTTCTTTTGAATATTATTAAAAATGGTATCAAATTTTTTCTCCAGTAAGATACAAGAAGAGGTCATCAAGAGTAGTTTCTCTTATTGCGGATGGTTCTATTCCAAATAATTTTAGCTTTGAGAGTAAAAGTTCTTTGCTTGGAGTAAAAATAAAGGTTTTGTCTTCATATACATAACTTTTGTAGTTATCTGTTGATATTTTTCCCTTTATTTCAAATACGAAACTTTCAAGGACATTTTTTATAAGTTCTTGCGGTTTTCCGCTTAAAATCAACTTGCCCTTATTTATGAAAGCAATTTTGTCAGCCAGAAAGTTTGCTTCTTCCATATAGTGTGTAGTGAATATTGTCGATACGTTTTGCGACTTTAAATTAATTATTATATCCCAAAATTGTCTTCTGATAGATGGATCGAGTCCAATAGTAGGCTCATCAAGAATTAACAGTTTTGGATTAGTCAAAAGCGCTCTGACAAGCATTATTTTTCTCTTTGTCCCACCGGAGAGATTTCTTATATCCTCGTGTTTATATTTATCAAGTCCAAATTTTTGTAGCAAAGCGAGAGATCTCTTTTTAGCAATTTTTGCGTTTAAACCGCATAGCTCTGAGTGTATTATAAGGTTTTCAAGCACATTGATGTCTTGATCAAGATTATTTTCTTGAGAGACCAAGCCGATTTTATCCTTTACTTTTTTGAAATCATCTACACTTTTTCCAAATATCTTGATCTCTCCAGAATTAGCTTGAGAGAAGCCAGATATTATTTTTGTAAGCGTGGTTTTTCCTGAACCGTTTGGTCCAATAAGAGAAAGTATCTGTCCTTCTTCCAACGAAAAACTAACATTATCAAGGGCTTTTAGATTTTTATAGTATTTTGTTAATGATTCGACTTGAATAACGCTCATCTAATTTCGAATACTTTTTTACAGCGTTTCTTAGCGTAAGTACCCATAAAAAGCACTCGCTTGACAAAGTAGCGATCGCAAATAATTATTCCGACCCTTACTTTGTCGCTCATCTTTACTTCCCTAAAATTTAATTTTTTTAAGTCCTTGTTCTAAAAAAAATAAAATGGTGCCGGGGGTGGGACTCGAACCCACACGGGGGATACCCGACGGATTTTAAGTCCGTTGCGTCTGCCATTTCGCCACCCCGGCATCTTTTGTGGAGGCGACGCCCAGATTCGAACTGGGGAATGAGGGCTTTGCAGGCCCTTGCCTTACCGCTTGGCCACGTCGCCATAAATCTTTTGGAGCGGGCGAAGGGGCTCGAACCCTCAACCCTCGGCTTGGGAAGCCGATGCTCTACCATTGAACTACGCCCGCTAATAAACATTTAATGTATTTGAATTATATCAAATAATTTAACATTTGCAAACGTTATTCTGGATTTTCTTTATTTACATTATTAAAATAAATTTCTAATATCTTTTCCCTTGTGATCATGCCCAGTAGCACGTTTTTATCTACAACAGGCAAAAAAGATATATCGTTCTTATACATTATAAATAGGGTGTCGTAAAGCGTATCTTCAGGGGATATTGTTATTACAGGAGAGTTCATTATCTCTGAAACCTTTTTCTCTTCTGTGTTTTTATAGTTGTTTAAGATATCCTCATGGCATATTACTCCAACTAATGAATTGTTTTGAATTGAACACACAGGTATTCCTGAGACTTTGTATTTTTTTAATATTTCTGATGCGACTTTTATGTTGTCTTTCTCGGTTACAATTGGTACGTTCTTTACTAATACTTCTTTTACTTTTACTTTTCCAAGAATAGGCTTATAGTAGTCAAATTTGTGGGCTGGAGATTCGGATGGTGATTTTACCTGTGAACCTATAAACCAAGAAGCCGCTTAAAAGGCCGCCAATTGTAGTAGAAACTGGAATCATCCAATACCTTAATATAGGAACTATTTTTGTAGCCCCCTCTCCAGCTGGAGAAGGGGGGTAGCACCCTAATTATTCTAAAAACTTTGATATTAAACTTTCCCTTTCGTTTTGACCTTTATTTAATATTTTTTCTACATCGCCTTTGTCTATTTTTTCGTAAGACTCTAATAATGACTCTCCCATTCTCTTTATTTTTCTAATAAAGTATTCTTCCTCGCCTTCATCAAGCATTATTGATTTGAATCGTGGGCTTAGAACTTTTGTTATCTGAATTTCACTGTTGTTATCGCTTTTATACGATAAAATTATCTCTTCTTTAAATGGATTTTGCAAATCTTTGAAAAGATTTCCTTCGGTAGCATGAAGAAGAGCTTCGTTGAAGTCTATTTCGTGTCTTTTTTCAATATTTTTATGTTTGACGTTAAAGTATGCTCTTTTGTTTTCGAAATCAATTTGCATATCTACTATATAAGGCTCATCAGAGGATCCAATATTTAATCTCCATTCCTTATGACCAACTTTACCCTCAAAATTCCACCCATAATTTTTTAGTCTTTCTATGTTCGTCATAGTTTCACCCCTTAAAAAAATAGCCCGAGGAAATACCCCCGGGCTATTTGAGATTTTGTTAATTATTAAACTTTAAACTTCTTAACTTCATCAGATATCTTTTCTGTATTTTCTATTAAAATTCTTGAAATTTCCTCAAACTCCTTAACTATTTTATCACTTTCTTCTGTGGTAGATGCGAGCTCTTCTGCAGAAGCTGATGACTCTTCCGATATTGCTGCAAGGCTTTCTATTTCGTTGGATATATCTTTTGATGATGCTGCCATCTCTTGCGCTGAAGCGGTATATTCTTCTGAGAGGGCAGCAAGGTTGCTGACGTTTACGTTTACAGTAGAGAGGTTGCTAATTAATTTCTCACTTATCTTTTCTCTTTGTTCTAACAACACATTTACTTTGTCTATAGAAGCAAGTATTGCCTGAAAAGTCTTTGACGTAGCTTCTGATGCCTCAAGTCCTGTAGTTACGTCACTTAGAGTCTCTTGCATTGAGTTCATCGCATTTCTTGTTTCTTTGTTGGTTTCGCCTATTATCAAGGCTATCTCATTTGCAGCTCTTTGAGATTCTTCTGCAAGCTTTCTTACTTCATCTGCTACTACAGCAAATCCTCTTCCAGCATCTCCTGCTCTTGCAGCCTCTATTGCAGCGTTTAAGGCTAAGAGGTTTGTTTGATCTGATATGCTAGATATCAAATCTACAATCTTACCTATATCTTCTGATCTCTTGCTAAGAGATTGGATAACTTCAGCTAATTTTTTCACAGATTCAAGGCTCTTGTGAGAACTCTCATTTGTTTTTGCCATAAGAAGGTTTCCATCCTGTGCCCTATCCTTCATTGTTATAGAAAGATCTGTAAGCTCTTTGTTGTCTCTTTTTAGTCTCTTCCATAATAGAGTTTATCTGTTCTACCATCTGTGCAATCTGTTCTGTATTGTTTGCTTGTTCTTCTGCCCCCTTTGCAATTGCCTGAGTGGTGCTTGAGAAGGTATTTACTTTATTGGAAAGTGTTTGAGCTATCTTTGATATCTCTTCCGCTCCTCTTGCCGTATTTGAAGCTGCCTGAGAGACTTCTCCTGATGAACGAGATAGTATGGTAGCGTTTTCTTTTACTTTTTCAGATGCGCTTTGTAAGTCTGAGATAAGGCTCTTTAGCCCCTGTATAACAGATTTTGTATTTTCTGCCATCTTCTTGGTACTTTCTGAAAGAATGCCCAACTCTCCAAAGTAGTTGGTATTAATATCTATGTTAAGATCACCTTCTGAAAGCTTCTTGTTTACTTCTACTATCTCTGAAAGAGGTTTTGTAATGCTTCTTGATATGAACTTGAATATTATGAAGGATATTATAGAAATTATTATGATGGCTATAAATATTATTGTAAGAAGGTTATATAGTCCTGAATAAAAGTCTGATAATAAAACAGGAATTGATAGTATCCAGCCGGTAGAAGGAATTCTGTCCCATACAAGTATCTTTTCCTGTCCAAGAAAAGTATATGTGCCAAATCCTGTAGGTTCACTTACTACCCTCTTGCCAAGCTCAGCAAGGGATGGAGTTATTAGTTTACTAACTTTTGTAATGTTTTCCTTCATAACCATTTCTTTAAGAGGATGAACTACAAAAAGACCATTCTTATCAAGTAAAAAGCCATATCCAGACTTGCCAAATTTTATATTTGATATCATCTCATCTATAGCATCAGCCTTTACGGCATCTGCAACAGCACCTATTGTTTTGCCTGACTGATTGAATACAGGTACAGCAATTACAAAAATCTTTTTTCCTGTGCTTTTGGATATTAGTAAAGATGATACTGCGGTTTTCCCTGTGGACATAACCTCTTTGAAATAGTCTCTATCTGATAAGTTCGCATTGGCTGGTCCTGTATCAGTAATGTAACTACCATCAGTTTTAACAAAGAAAATTAGTTCTGCTTCTGGAAACATCGGAAAGACAGATTTTAAAGTGTCTGTTATAACTTTTGGATTTTCAGTTTGAAATGCTGGATTTTTTGCAAGATTTTGAAGAGCTTCAATTCTATTAGTTACGTAGTTGTTTATTCCTGCTACAGAATCTTTTGTAGTCTCTTGCATTGCAGCAATTGTTTGAGCTTTTACACTTTGTTTGATTACGTAATTTGAGACGAGCATAACGGATGCACCTAAAATTACAATAATCAAAATTATTGATAGCGTTAATCTTGAACCGATGGTATTCCATAACTTTCTAGAACCGAATTTAAAAAGCTTTTTCTCATTACTTTCTTTCATTTATCCTCCTTAAGTTAACTTAAAATTTTTATTATTTTTATATGTTTTCTGAAAGAAACTATATCATATATTTATATGTTTGTACATTGTAATTATTTTAAGGTTTGGCTTTATTATACATTACTAAAAGCTTAGATCATGGGTATGTTATAAATTTAAAATTCTGTTGGTTCATAATATTTTATAAATATATAAATAATTTAAAATAACATTAAAGTAATATTGTATTTTCTTAATTATTTGAATTGTCAATCAATTCTTAATATTGATTAATTCTTGATTTTCTATTGTATACCACATATAATAGAATGCCAAAGGCAAATAAATGGCTTAAATATCGAAAGGGTGGTGATAGGTATTAACAAATTTTATGGTTTCAATAAAAAATATAAGGGGGTAATTTATGTTTGTACAAAATTATGATCCGTTAAACAATTTTGCATTATCTGTTTTTTGTGCTGCATTGCCTTTGATAATTTTGCTTTATTTGTTGGCACTGCATCCGGGAAAAGATTCTCAAGGAAGAAAGAAACTTGGAGTTGATGCGCGTTTTGCTACTGTGACTGCTGCAATAGTTGCTCTTTTAATTGCGATAGGCATTTATAAAATGCCAGCTACTCAGGCATTTCTTGCATGGTTTTTGGGGGCTTTAATTGGATTATATCCAATTTGCTGGATAGTAATTACAGTTCTATTTCTTTATGAAATGACTGTAATTTCTGGCTCTTTTGAAGTTATGCGCCATAGTATTATGAAGATTACTCAGGACAAGAGGGTACAGGTCTTAATAGTTGCGTTTGGTTTTGGAGCTTTTCTTGAAGGGGCTGCAGGTTTTGGAACTCCTGTTGCAGTATGTGCAGCGATATTGGTAGGAATGGGAATTGCACCTCTTGAAGCGGCTCTCTTGTGTCTATTGGGTGATACCGCTCCAGTCGCATTTGGCGGTGTAGGCATTCCTATGATTATGATGGGCCAAGTAACAGGACTTCCTGTAAATGATATTACAGCAATGGTAGGAAGAATTTTGCCATTTTTCTCTTTTTTGGTTCCGTTTTGGATTATGTTTACCTATGTAATTTTGCTTGAAAAGAAGAGCATGTCGGAGCTTTTTGAAGTTTTCCCTGCAACATTCGTCTCGGGAATATCCTTTGCTCTTACTCAATTCTTTTTGGCTCAGCACCTTGGGCCTCAATTAATAGACATCCTTGCAGGTATAGTATCTATTGTATGTCTTGCAATATTCCTTCGCTTTTGGTCTCCAAAGAACGTCTGGGTTGCTGATTGGGCTAAAGAGGCTAGTAAAGAGTATTCTGCTGGAGAAACGTTTTATGCATGGGTACCATGGCTAATTTTGGTTGTTATCATAATCATGTGGGGTACTCCTTCAATATCAAAGGCACTTGGTTCAGTGCTAGTTTTCAAATTCCCGATGGAAGGTTTAAACGGTTTAGTTACAAAGATGCCTCCTGTAGTACCAAAGCCTACAGTCTTAAAGGATGCGGTATTTGTACTACCTTTACTTAGTGCTACAGGAACGGGTATTTTGATTGCAGCTATTCTTTCAGGTTTGTGGCTGAGGCTATCTGGATCACAGTGGGGTAGCGCTTTTAACACCACCTTTAATAGGATGAAGGCTCCATTTATAGTTGTGCCATCAATTGTTGGGATAGCATTTCTTTACAAGTATGCAGGTATGGACGTTCAGCTTGCGTTGGCTTTTGCCTCTACAGGCTCAGCTTTTCCGTTTTTCTCGTCTATGTTAGGATACTTAGGAGTGTTCTTGACGGGTTCGGACACCTCTTCAAACGCACTCTTTGGCAACCTTCAAAAGATTACTGCAGAGCAATTACACATAAATCCAATTTTGTCAACTGCTCTTAATAGTGCTGGCGGTGTAATGGGCAAGATGATAAGTCCACAGTCTATTGTTGTAGCTTTGGCCGCTACGTTTTCTGACAGAAAGGTTGCGGAAGAATCCTTTGCACCACTTTTTAGATCGGCGCTTATTCATAGCTTTTTGCTTGCAATCCTGGTAGGATTGGTTGGACTGATGTATGCTTATGTATTTCCTAATTTGATACCTGTTGTAGGCAAGTAATTGATAATGCCACCTTCATTAAGATATAATGGAGGTGGCAAGTTTTTATTTTATACCAAGACTTATAAATACAGTTAAAATAATTCCTGTTAGAAATGTGAGAATTATAACTGGTAAGATGGCCTTTTTCATAAATTCTGACTCTTCCTTTCCGCTACATCCTATTGTCATAGCTGCGTTAGTAATTTTTGCTGGAGTTATGGCTGAGGCAATTCCTCCTGCAACCGCGTGTGCACCAAAAATTATCATAAAATAGCTGTCGTAACCTACACTTTTTACAGATTCATATAATATCTTTGCAAAGAACACGTTTGAAGCAGTTTCTGAACCGCCTATGAACGAACCTATTAAACCAAGATATGGTATTAATGTAGTAAATACCGTTCCTGAAAGCATTGCTATTTTTATGGCTATAATTCTGTCCATATTGAAAGATGAGTAATAAGCACCTGGTACTAACACCCCAGAACTATTTGACATTGCAGACCATGCCATTATCATGGCGATCGAAAAACATACGGAATATGCTACAAAAGGGGAAAACGATCTCTTTAGCCACAATTTTATTGTTGAAGAAAGCTGCTCATTGGTAGGTCTTAGTAAGAAAATTGATATTATCGTTGTTATCATTATCCAAAACCAGATAGAGGATAATATGTTAAGATCGACGGATTGATTTTTGTAAAGGGTGATTACCTCGTACTTTCCAGGTAAATCTGATAAAAATTTGCTCGTGCCTGGAAGGTTAGTTACCAATGCAAAAAAGAAGAGCAATATCCAAGGAGAAGTTGCTCTTAATAGCGACATATTTGGCTTTCCCTTTTCCTCAATAGGATTTTGGACATTGGTTATTCTTTGGTATATAAGTACAAAAATCATGGTTAAAAGGCCAGACAGCGTTCCTATTATTTGTACTGGAAATATCTTTGTAATAGAAAAAGTTAAGCAACTAAATCCAAGAACTAAGCCGCTCAAAAGTGCGCTAATAAAACCTCTCTTAAGAGAATTTATGCCATCTATAAAATAAAGCATTATATATGCGAATCCAACAGAAATAAATGGTAAAAAAATTGAAATATCTATAGTAAATGTATTTATAAAGTGTTCAAGATTTGTTATTCCTTGTGGCTGTATTTTGAATGCCTGCCATGCAACCTCTGATGGCACGGTTATAGGGATCGACAATAGTGCAAACGATGTGAGGGGATCATAGCAAAGAACCGATATAGCAATAGATGAAACAGGGCTAAATCCCAATGTGAGAAGAAGCGGTGGAAATAGCGCAGGAGTTACAACTCCTAAAGATGTCGCAAGAGAACCGAAGCCAAGTCCTAAAAACATCACCTGTTCTTCTTTTGTTTTGCACAAGTTCTTAAGCTTGTAAGCAATTGAATCGAGTGCTTTTGTTGCCTTCATTATAAAAATTAATAACATAGTAAAAAATACTGCCAAAGAAATGCTTAGAGATTTTAAGATGCCAAATATTGTTGCGCTCAAACAAACGTCAAATGGAGTTTTAAAAAAGACAAGTGCTAAAAGGAACGTAAAAATCCATGCTAATACTGACATTAGAAACCCTGATCTTGAAAAAATTGTCATTCCTAAAAGAATGAGTACAATTGGGCTAATAGCAAGCAAAAAGTCCATCCATCCCTCTCCTCTCTCATCTGTGAATCTTGACATAAGCTTGTATATTGTAGCATACCAAAAAAGATATTTATATCTTTGAATCGAATGTAAGAATTAAATAAGACTTATTTCGCTTGCGTTATAATTTGATGCGTGCTCCTTTTTTGCTTGCCAAAGTTTAGTTAGCCCTTCAGCGGCAAAGAATACAGCGTCTTTTTTTATTTTTTTATTTAATAAATCTATAGTTTTCATTAGATTGTGTTTTTTTTCAATTTCTAAATTTGTAAACAAATTCCCTAAACAAACGCAACTTGTTAAATCTTTTAATATTACGCCAGCTTTTTTATATTTTGTATTTTCTTTGAATATTCTATTTAGACATTTTTCGGCAGCTTGTAATATAAGAAATGTATCTCTTGTATAAAAATCAAAATTAATTTCTGCCTGATTGGCATAATATTCTTTTTTAAATGGATTAGAGGTTATAAAAACGGACAATGTTTTTGTGTATAGATTTAGACTTCTCATATTTTTAGCTGCAATTGCCGAAAAATGCGAGATACCTTCTCTTAATTCTTTATAATTATCAATATCATGTCCAAAAGACCTTGATACTATTATTTCCTTTTGGCTGGGCTTTTCTTCTTGTAAATTTATACATTTTACCCCTCTTAATTCAAATACTGTAGCTAAGCCCTTTATGCTAAGAGTTTTTTGAGCAAGTGAATTATCCATTTTTGATAGATCCATGGCGTTTGTTATTCCCATATTTCTAAGACAATTAGCTTTGCTCTTGCCGATTCCCCAGATATCTTCAACGTCAAAAGTCCTGAGGATTTCCTCTTCCCTTCCTGTTATGTCAAATATTCCATGAAGATCTTTGTTTTTTTTGGCTATTTTATTTGCAATCTTTGCCAGGGTTTTTGTTTTGCCTATGCCTATAGAGACTGGTATTCCTATAAACTGATATATCTCTTCTTTTAGTTCTTTACAAAACTCAAATCTTCTCTTTTTAAAAGTTCCCTTTAATTCTATAAAGGCTTCATCTATTGAATATGCTTCTACAAAACATATTTTGGACTTTATTATATCTATAAATCTCTTTGATATATCTTCGTATATTTCATAATTTGATGAGATAACCGCAACCTTGTTCTTTTTAAGAAAGTCTCTTATTTGGAAATACGAAACGCCCATCTTTATTCCTAATTCTTTTGCTTCGTTGGATCTTGCAATTATGCATCCATCGTTATTTGATAATACAACTACGGGTTTGTGTAATAGGGCAGGATTATATAACCTTTCACATGATACGTAAAAGTTATTACAGTCTATTAAGGCAAAAAAGCTCTCACAATTTTCTAATGACATAGGTAATTTTGCCGAATATTTCTGTTTCTGGTTTTATATCAGAAGTATCTTTTATTGTAAGACGTCCGTCCAGCAAAACAACTGATAATACGGATTTTTTCGGATTCTTTGATCTATCTACTATTATGATATCTCCATTTTTTAAGCCTAATTCTTTATAATCTCTTTTCGTTTTAAAGAAGAATGTTGAGGAAGGACTATCTATTAGTAGTTTGTTAAAATCTAGATCAAGCTTTTCGTAATTTCTTGCAGGCGATGGGAATCCAGTTCTTTGCATTTTTTCACCCCTATTGTTTATTTTTCATAATAATAAATTTTTTATGATAAAATGTCAATAGGGGTGAAAACTTTCTAATTGGTTAAAGTTAA
The DNA here is from genome assembly GCF_000212395.1 of Thermodesulfobium narugense DSM 14796. NCBI lineage: Bacteria > Pseudomonadati > Thermodesulfobiota > Thermodesulfobiia > Thermodesulfobiales > Thermodesulfobiaceae > Thermodesulfobium > Thermodesulfobium narugense. The sequence continues at coordinate 1,618,009 of NC_015499.1, read as the reverse complement.
GGCTGCCCCCAGTGCACCTGTATACCTTGATAACTCATTTTTTTTGACTTTTAAATCAAATCTTTCGAACAAAATCTCTATGTTTTCTAATTCTGAAAGACCGCCCAAGAGCAATATTTTTTCATCTATTTTATTTGTTCCAATTAGGGCTTTTGTTCTAAATATCAATGACTTCATTATTCCTGCAGAAATGTCTTCTATCTTTTCTCTAGAATGAATTAAACTTATTATTTCACTTTCTGCAAATACGGTACACATTGAGTTTATATTAGAAGGTTTTTCGGATCTAATTGCTATGTTTATAAAATCTTGAATTCCTAAATCTAAAATTTTTGCCATATTCTCAAGGTATCTACCTGTTCCGGCTGAACATCTATCATTAAGTTTAAAGTCTATAATTTTTCCCGATGCATCGAGTATTATAAACTTCGTATCCTGTCCTCCAATATCTAGTAAATGATGACAATTTGGTTCTATAAATCTTGCTCCCTTAGCGTGACAGGTTATTTCTGAGACTATCTTTGGAGATTCTGCTCTTAGTACGTTGTTTAAATTATGTCTGCCATAACCGGTAAGGCCAATTTTATCGAAGGGTGGGATAATTTCCTCTATCCTTTCAAGATTGTGTGGAGTACTGTCTAATATACCCTTTTCTAAGAGACAACTAGAACTCGCTTCATAAAGTATCCACTTTATACTTCTTGAGCCTATATCCAAACCAAGTATTTTCATAGGTTTTCTATAAATGCTTCTATTCTCGTTCTAAGTTGACCTAGATCCGAAAATGAGTAGTCTGATTCTACTGTCATCATAGGTATACTGTTTTCTTTAGCTACTTTTCTTATTCTTTCTGCTTCTACCATATAGGTAGTACAAAAGCTAAGAGATACGTAAACAATGCCATCACATTTATAATCTTTACAAAGTTTTAGTATGTCTTCCTCTCTCCCTCTATTTGGAGAAAAGCATGCACAATTTATGTTATTTATGTATCTATCTGATATATTCTTGAGTAAATCTCCCTTGCTTGATGCATTTTCTATTGAAACATTGTCCTTGAAATATCTTGTGCCCGTGCAATTTTCCTCAACTACCACATCTGCGCCGCTTGTTTCTATTACATGATGGATCTTCCAATTGGGCACAACCATTGGAGAACCTGTAACCAAGATCCTTTTTCTACCATTATTTTTAAAATTTGATAATACTTTTTCTTCACATTCTTGTGCGAGGGCATTTACCATTTTTGTATATCTTTCTATGTCATCATAAAAACCTATTTGCGTAACTAACAGGGCATCTATTCCTGATATTGGAGTAGGAGAATTTTTTCTAGTTTCATAAAGTCTATTTAGTGCACTTCTTTTTGCATTTACTTTCTGAATTGCATCTAAAAGAGAATCGAAGCTGATGGATTTACTAAATTTTTTTTCTAGAAAATTACATAAATTTTTTACTTCTTCCTGCCAAAGTTTCAGCCCTAACTCGCTTTTTTTGTTTGGCATATCCATTACATACATCTCGACCATATCGGAAAATATTTCCCATGCCTTTTTCTTACCATCACAGGTATTTTCTCCTATTAATAAATCTACTACCTGAAAGTATGGGCAAGTTCTTGAATATTTTGCTCCAATACCTGCTTTTATTAATGGGCACAGATTTTTTGGTACTATCTGTTCACCATATGGAACCCAAAAATCAGCTCCTGCACAAAGGCCTACTAGCTGTCCACATGCAGCCAAAATTATTTCTTCTGGTACGTAAATACAAAATGAACCAATAACTGGTCCTTTATTTTTGTGTTCTATTAATTCTTTTACCCTTGCTCCGTGTATATCTGCAACTACTGAATAAAAATATGAGAGGCCTTTGAGATCCTGTTCTTTATTTAGAAAACATTCTTTGAATAATTCTGGAAGTGCCCCCATTAGGGTATCGTGGGCATCTAAATCTATACCAAGCGATTTGTACATTTTGGTGTTGTCCATAATATTTCTCCTTTTTCTAATTTTAGGTATTGTGATACGTAAACTACGTATCTGTTTAAAATTTTGTTTCAAAATCATCTGATTAACATGGACAACACCTCCTTTATTTATTTATAATTATATTTTTTATATTATAATAAACATAATTATACTTTAGAAAAGTGGTGTATTATGAGTCAGGTTATTTGTTATTGCTTTGGTTTTACTGATGAAGAGATTAAAGAAGATGTGTTAAAGAACAACGGCACTTCCAAGATCCAACAGTTTATAGTAAATAAAAAGAAAGATGGTAAGTGTGCGTGCCATTTGAACAATCCCAAGGGTACCTGATGTCTGGCTGATGTCCACCGTGTAGTGGAGGAGTCAAGAAAGGAGTTAAATAAAGACTAAAGGGTCTTTCACATTGTTTAATTCAAATGCCTCAAGCCTTTCTGTACATGAACCGCATTTTAGACAGGGTTTTTCCTCTCCTTTATAGCATGTCCATGTCATTTCATAGGGGACTTTCAATTCCAGGCCTATTTTTACAATTTCGTATTTTTTGAGATCTAAAAAAGGTGCAAGTATGCCTATTTCACTATAGTCTGAAACCTTTGCAACATCTTTCATCTTGTTTATAAAAACAGGGCGACAGTCTGGATATATTGCATGGTCTCCTGCATGGACTCCTATTGATACTGCATCAAAGTTTGAGGATATTGCGTAAGAAATTGCGATTGATAGAAAAATCATATTTCTGTTTGGAACTACTGTAGATTTCATATTTGTATCATTATAGTGGCCTTCAGGTATATCCATGTCACTAGTTAGAGAACTCTTTCCAAATATATCTTTTAGAGCGCTTAGATCAATTAATTTATTTTCTATATTTAGCTTTCTGGCAATATTTTTTGAACATTCAAGCTCCTTTTTATGCTTTTGGCCGTAGAAAAAGCTTATTGTCTTGACTTTATGGCCTTGGTTTAATAGATAATACAAGAGAGTTGTGGAATCTAATCCTCCTGAAAAAATATGTACTATGTTCATTTTTCTCCTCAATTTTAATTTAATGTGTATATAAAAATATTATATATGTTTAAGAATTTGTAAAGAACCATTTAGAGTTTCGTTTGATATAATTATGAGCATGAATAAAGGCTATCTTTTAGAAGGTGTAAAGGTTGGTTTCAACAGAGGACTAATTACAACTTTTAATCTTGCAAAAATAGTTGTTCCTGTTTTTTTTGTGGTAACAATTCTTAAGGCTACTCCTGTTATGTATTATTTAGATGTTTCGTTCTCACCTTTTATGAAATATTTTGGGCTTCCAGGAGAAGCTTCACTTGTTTTGATTACAGGCTATCTTTTAAACATATATTCTGCAGTTGGTGTAATAATGGGTTTGAACCTTAATCCGAGAGAGATTACTATACTTGCAACGATGGTCTTGATTGCTCACAGTCTTATTCTTGAAGGGGTTATTTGTTCAAGAATAGGTGTTAATCCCTTTTTCATAACTATCTTTAGGATTTCAACCTCTTTTATTGTAGGTTTTTGTCTTAATGTGATGCTAAGATGACAGGAATATTAAAAGAAGCTGTTTTTGGATCGCTTGGAACTGTTTTTACCATAGCTATGATTGTTATACCTCTTATGATTTTTATTGAAGTCTTTAAGAGGAGCCCGTTTTGGAACAATTTTTGTGACATTATCTCAAAGATTATTAAATATCTTGGTTTTTCTAAAAATTCTGCAATCCCTTTGACAGCTGGAATAATTTTTGGACTCATATATGGTGCAGGAACTATGATGGATGAGGTAAAGAAAGGGCTTATAAGCCCAAAGGAGATAGTCTTAATAAATATTTTTTTGGTTCTATCTCATGCAATGATTGAAGATACAGCTATATTTGTTGCTATTGGGGCAAACTTTGAAATTATATTTTTTGGAAGAATAATTATTACAATTTTGTTAGTTATATTGTTCGGCAAAATTTTGGACGTCTTTAGAAAACTTGCTTGATTATTTTAAAACGAGTAAGCTTAGAATCATTAACAAAAGTGTGGTGGGGAAACCTATCTTTAGATAATCTAGAAATTTTATTTCAATTTTGTTCTTTCTTGCAATTTCAGATACTATTATATTTGCTATTGAGCCTGTGAGAGTTAAATTTCCTGCTAACGTGGATATAATAGCTAAAATTGTCCATCCATAATTAGCGTTTTCGTTTGGTATAAAGTAATGAAGCATCATCACTGTTGGCACGTTTCCGATGATATTTGATAAAGTTGCTGTTAAAAAGGCAAAAAGATAGGCATTGTCAAATATTTTAAATCCTAAATTGTTTATAACTATATTTATTGCACCGCTTTTTTCTACAGCACCTATTACTATAAAGAGTCCAATAAAGGTAAGCAAAAGACTGTAATCTACCTCCTTAATAAGTTTTTCTGATTTTATTCTTCTGGTTAACATTAAAAAAGCAACGCCAAGGCTAGAAATTACAACTTGATTGAGGTTTAACAAGAAACCTAATACTACAAAAAGCAAGATTGAAATACTTTTGTAAATTAGATATTTGTGAAAAGCAAACTTTTTATACTTTATTTCCAAAGTTTCTTTTGGTAGTCTGTCTTTATATAGAAAGTGCAGTGATATTGATATTAAAAAGAGACCAATTATACTTATTAAGCACGTGTGAGAAAAATATTGAAGGAATGAAATTTTTGAGAGATTTGCAATCATTATATTTTGAGGATTTCCGATCAAAGAACATGCACTGCCTATATTGGACGCAAGCGCTACTCCTATCAAAAATGGTATAGGGTATGTTTTGGTTCTGTTACATATTATTACAACTATAGGAGTGAACAACAAACAGACAATGTCGTTAATTATAATCATAGAAAGAAATCCTGTAATAAAAATAGTCAGGTATAATAGAGCAATTCTATTTTTTGCGTTTGAGATAAGAAATGAGCCAGCCATTGGAAAAAAGCCTGCTATTTTTAAGCTTCCTGATAGAATCATCATATTGAATAGTAATACTATTGTTCGTATATCTACAGCATTTACTGCTTGATCGAAATTTAAAATTCTAAAGATTATAACAAAACAAGAACCAATAATTGCACTCGAAGCTCTGTTTATCCTAAAATATGGGGATTTTCCGACTGAAAGGACAGATAGCAAAAATAAAAGAATCAATAAAGAAATAAGAGTTTTTGTTTCGAATAAAATTATCTGTTCTATTAAATGCATTTAACTTGTTGTTTCTTCTTGATTTGAGAGATCTATTTTTTCCTCTTCTTTTAAAAGGCCCTCTTTGATCGCGTATTTTACAAGGTCAGATTTTTTTTGAGCGTTTATCTTTTCTGAAATCCTAAGCTTGTACGTTTCTATGGTTTTAACTGAAAGGTTGAGTTTTTTTGCCATTTCTTTATTCCCATATCCTAATGCAGTATATCTTAAGACTTGACTTTCTCTAGTGCTAAGCTTCGTTTTCTTGTCTTTATTTAACATTCCCCTAAGAACTGTCTTAGCAAGACATGAGGGGATGTATACGTCTTCTGCTTTAGATACAGTTTTGAGTGCTTCAATTAGTTCTTCGTATGCTAATCTTTTTGGTATAAATCCATTTGCGCCCATTTTTAGTGCCTTAACAATCAATGTCTCATCTTCGAACATGCTTAATATAAGAATCTTAGTATTTGAAGACCATTTTTTTATTGAGTCTATTAAATCTAATCCACTTATATCTGGCAAAGAGATATCTAATAGAACAATATCTGGTTTTATTTTTTTTATCTTATCAATAGCTTCAGCCCCATTTGACGCCTCTTCTACTACGTTAAATTCTTCCTGATGCTCTTGGATCAGTGCTTTTAAACCTGCTCTTAATATAGCGTGATCGTCAACCAATATCATCGTTTTTGGGCTTTGGGAGGGAGATTTTGACAATTGTACCACCTCCTTTTGTAGAACTTATAAAGAATTCTCCTCCGTAAGTCTTCGTTCTCTCTTTCATATCAACTATTCCTAAGCGGTTTGACTTTTTACTTAGCGTTTCATCCACGTCAAATCCTTCTCCATCGTCTTTCACTTCTATTTCAATTTTATCGTTTATTTCTTTTATTGAAACGAAAGCGTTATTTGCGCCTGAGTGTTTAACAATATTTGATATTGCCTCCTGTATTATTCTATAGATATTAATCGACCAAGTCCAGTCCAACTTTTCTTCACTTATTGAGAAGTCAAAGTTAGTTTTCAAGTTGTGTCTTTTTTCAGTTTCATTAAAAAATGATTCTAAGCTTGATTTTAAACCTAATTTTTCTAATTGAGGAGGTCTAAGGTTATTAGCAATATTTCTAAGCTCTTCTATAGTTGCTTCTATTAGTTTTTGTATATTTTCTAAATCCAATTTTTCTTTTTGATCTAACTTTGACTGGAATATTTTTAACATTATATTTATGGATGCGAGATTTTGCATAACAGAATCGTGAATTTCCATTGAAAGTCTTTTCCTTTCCTTTTCAAGGGTTTCCATAGTCCTTTTCAAGAGTTCTCTTTTAATCTCTTCGTCCTTTAGTTTTGTAATTAGTTGTATTTCTTCTTTCGAAGATCTTTCTAATGCTTTAAGCATATGTTTAAATGATATGAATAATTCTCTTACTTCATCATTGGTTTTAATAATAGGTTCTAAAACTTTATTACCAAGTGCTATGTTTTTAGCATACAATGTTAATTTTTTTAAGTTAGCGGTTATTGTGTTTGTAAGTTTGTAGAGTAGAAGAGATGCTAATAAATTAATAAAGAAACTCAGAAAAAGAATTTTTTCCATAATTTCTTGTATTCTTTGTCCTACTTCCCTTTCTGTAACGCCAATGTGAATATATCCTAGAGATCCGTCTGCAATTGGATATTTGACATCGATGAATTTGCCCATTTCAGAAGAAAATACTGCTACATTGGACTCTGTCTTACTGATTTGTAAAAGATAAAGTTCTTTTGGAAAGCCATTACTAAAAGTGCTGCTGAGTACTTCGTTTTGATTACTTAGTATGTCTATATAACCTACTTCAGAATTGTTTTCTTTGTATTGGGTAAGAATTTGATGGGTTAAGTAAACGTTGTTAGATAATAGCGGTTCTATAATGCTATCTGAAAGGATTGACGCCATATTACTAGTTCTTAATATTAATCTGTCTTCGAGATTTTGAGTCAAAACAAACTTTATTTCAAGAGCTATTCCTAAAGTTATTATAAATATTGAAAAGATGTTGATGATTAAAATTTTTGTTTTTAAGCTCATTGTTCAAGTTTTTTGAGTATTATTTTTATAGGCAAATACAGAGTTGGTTGGGGTTGTGAAAAACTATCATATCCGAGAGTTTTAAGAATTTTTTGACCTTCTGGATCATTTGACATGTTTATTAGAGCATCTTTAACTCTTTTTTCGATTATGGGATTTATGTTTTTTCTAGCTACTATTGGAGGATTGCCAATTCTTATTGGGGATTGCCAGACAATGTGTAAATTTTTTGCTTTTTCAGGATTTTCTTTTACATATGTTCTAAAAAATTTGCTATTTAAAGCTGCCGCATCAACTATATCGTCCAAGAGAGCCCGAATAGAATCTGAACTATTAAATGTGAAAATGTGATCTGAAAAGTAGTTTATATCGAGATTGTTTTCTTTTAGATAATACAGAGGTATAAGATATCCTGAAAACGATGCAATGTCAGTAAATGCTATTGATTTTCCTCTCAAATCTTCAAACGTTTTTATGTTTTCTTTATTTGAAACTATAACGGATGAAAAGGTTAAGTCATTATTTATTACAGGTATTGCTAAAATGTCCATTTGATCCTCATCAAGCACATAGGCACTTGCAGTTATTATCCCGATATCAACTGCTTTAGAATTGAATAAATCTTTTATTTCAAAGTTGGTTCTTTTTTGAATTAACACTGATTGAAGTCCAGTTTTTTTTGAAATATATTGAAGCAATGGTTGGTAGATATATATTGTTTCCTTTGGATTAAGGGTGGATGAAACTACCACCCTTAAAAGATTGGTTTTGTTTTGTTCTAGATAACTATTTGAAAGTTTTTCGCTAAAGTTTATATATGAAGTTGGTTGAAGGCTAAAATCTGTTTTTATAACGATTAACAAAAAAATTAAAGATATTAATGTTAAACTAGCTATTAATATGGTATATGGATTTTTTATTACATATCTCAAAATTAAAATCTTATATTTTTTAAAGGTAGTAATACCCCCACTTTTTTTAATAATTTTAACACAAAGGGGGTATTTTATTTTTTCCCAACAAGTAACACTGGGCATGTATCTTCGAAATTGTTTCCTTCCTTGTTGCTATGTCCGAATACTAACTTTTTAAAGCCGCTTATTTTTTTCTGGCCAATTACTATTAGCTTTGCTTTTATTTCTTTTGCTATTTCATTGATCTTTTCTTCTAATGAGCCTATTTTGACCATTCCATAAACGTTAATTCCTAATCTTTCGCCTTCTTCAATTGCTTTATCAACTTCTTGCCATGCTTTTTGAACTAGATATTCTTCAGCTTCTGGATTGTATACCCCAAGATGTTCTGGCCTTTCTATTATTTTTGCTATAACTGCTGGCCTTCCTTCTTCGATTGCCTTTTCAAGTCCACTTTTTAAAACTTTTTTATCATTTTTTAGATCTCTTATTATTATTAGGATTGGATTCACTTGTCTCACCTCGTTTATGAGATTTTTAAGAGGGCACATATTTAATTAATGTGCCCTCTATGTGAATGTTGCCTACGCTTCTTCTCTGGGCTTCTTGCTTAACTTTGATATTCCAGCACCTTCTAGTAGATACATCAGAGAAAAGCCATACCAGCATGTGTATAGTAGATAGAATATTATTAGTCCACTAAGAATTATCATTTCTCTAACTCCGATGGGGCTTTGCTCTATGCTTGGGTAGTGTCTAAGTGCGCCAATCGCATACTCGCCCTCGGCAGGCTTTGGAGATCCAGCAGCTACTATTCCGTCAAAGTTATATGCTGGTTCTATAGCCCTTTCCAAAATTTCTCTCACAAACTTCAATTCTGTAGCCTGATTGTTCCTTAAATAATATTTTTCGAGAGCTTGTTGTGATAAATATATTGCATATAATCCGTCTTTGCTATCAAATCCAAGTACGTTTGTCATCTCTTTTCTTTTGTTATTAAAGAAATCTTCGCTGTATGAAAGTATTCCTTGCGAAACCTTTCCTAAGTCTCCACTAATTGTTAAAGACGTTCCCTGAGCGTCAACCTTCGCACCAAAGGATGTATATAACTTTTCGAGCATCTTTGCTTCGTTTTCATTGGTTGCCTTATAGTTAAGCACGAATGGCTTGCCTACAAAACTTTCGCTCTCTTTAAAAACTTTTGGAAATTGATAGGCTGATGCCTTTGTAAGTCCGTTGAAGAACTGATCTGCCCATTGAAGTCCGGTTAGGTGTCCAGGTGCGACAGGACTAAGCCAAACTATTAACATTGCCATGAAACTTATTATTCCTATAAGCCCTAATTGAAGCTTTCTTCTATTTGATAACATTTTCTTCACTCCTCTCTTAATTAATTAAATTTTCAAGAAATCTTCTTTGATTCAATGGCTTCCCTGACAGACTTCTTTGAGATTATGACGTTAGTAAAGAATGTGTACAACACAAAGAATCCAAACACTGCTACCAGGCCAAAGAATACAACTGTTCCAACCATCGTTAATGCGTTTGATGTTTCCTTGCTAATAGCTATAATATTGGCGTCTGAGAGCCTTGGCGGAAGTGCTGCAAGTCTGTTAACAAAACCTGCAAGAATAGTAAGGGCATAGAATAGCTTAATTGTTGAACCCTTTACGAATGTAGTAACCATGGCGCCTATTTGAACACCTATGAGAGATCCAAGAAGCATTGTTATGGCTATGCTGTAGAAAATGTAACCATATATTGCATAATTAAAGATTGAGGAGTATGCTGTTGTGAAAATTATTTGAAGAATATCTGTACCTACTGTGGTGAAAGTTGAAACCCCTAAACCGTATACAAATAGAGGAAAGGTCAAAAATCCGCCGCCGACACCCATTATTGCTGCTACAAAACCGACTGTAAAACCACATATAATAACTGGATATACTGATATACTTAGTCCACCTTCGAATATGTGATCGTCAAACTTTATTCTAGGCTTTAATGGTATGCTTTGAAGCCAGCGTGAAAAATTGGTTCTAACATCTAAAATTGCCTTTCTTGATGTATCCTTTTGTCCTCTTCTTAGCTTTATATAATCCATAGTTGAATAAAATCCAAGTATCCCAAGCAGTATTACGTATACTGTAGAAATAAACGCGTCGCTTAATGCAGGGCTTAGTGCATAGATGCTTCTATTGATAGCTGCGCCTGTTGTTACACCTACAAAGGAACCTACAACAAACCAAACCGCAAGCCAGAGATTTACGTTTCCTAATTTTTTGTGTAAGGTAGTACCTAGTATTGCATTTGCAAAAATTGCAAATTGATCTGTTCCGACTGCCATAATCCCCTTTACTCCAAGTGTCATAAGTGCAGGGGTAAGTACATATCCACCACCAGCTCCTATAACGCCGGTAATTAATCCAGATAATAAACCTATTACAAGTATTCCAAGAAGCATCTGAGTAGTAGCTACAGCTGGCATATAGGCATGCCCACCTCCAATATAAGCTGGCCCTGCTGCAAATGCACACTGCATAGCCGCTCCTGCAATTACTGGAAGAAACAACAAAAATAAAATTTTCTTTCTCTTCATCAAGATCGTATTGCTGGTTTCAAGCTGCCACCTGCCTTGAGCCTTAGCCGCTTCAGTAATAAATCCTCCTGTCTTATAAAGCTTGTCAAAAAAACCTTTTAACATCTTTGTTTCCCTCCCTTAAATTTTTTATAATTTCTACTAAACGAGAGTTTTTGAATAAAAATCTTTTAAATTTTTCACCTCCCTGACTTATTTATAAATTTTATTTTAATTTATAATAAAATTTGCTTATGTAAAAAAATAGTTAGGGAAAGGTGAAATTTTTATTAGGGAAATCATTGGATTGAAGTAAGAGAAATCCCTTATATTATGAATTTATATTTTTTTGATAAGTTATAACTGAAATATATAAATTTAATAAAAATATGTTATAATTGACATAAGTAAGAACTACGTCTTGTAAGTGTTTTCACTATATAAATTTTAGTCATATTTATTACCTGTAATGGGGGAATAATAAAATTGAAGGGAGATGTAGAGATGGACAAAACTATCAGTAGCTCAGGGCAAAATATTGAAACTCCAATTGATCAAGAAAGATATGCATTAGTTCTTAAATGGTCTGCAAGGATTGGTCTTTTTTCTATTTTGTTTACATTTTTTATCTATATTTCTGGACTTATTTCGCCAGTAATACCTCTTGAGAGATTGCCGCGCTTGTGGGTAAAGAGTTCTACGCTGCTTAACGAAAGTTTTGGAATAGCTACAGGCTGGGGGTGGATGAGTTTAATATTTAAATCAGATATGATGGCAAAAGCCGCGCTTACTTTTTTGGCTTGTGTTCCAATTTTGTGTTATCTATCTGTTTTGCCAATTTACATTAAGAAAAAAGAAATTGCAATGGTTTTCATAGTTGTAATGGAAATATCTATTCTTATTTTGGCTGCTAGCGGATTACTTAAAGTAGAATAGGAGGAATATTGTGACTTTTTCAAAAAAAACGATCTTGCTTGGCTTCTTTCTTATTTTATTTATTTTTTTGTTTTTTTTAACACCTCATGCTTTTGCTGCAAAGGATATTATTCTTGCTGAAGAAACTTCCTTAAAAATACCATGGTGGATATGGCCCTTGTCTTTATTTGTCTTTTGTTTTGGTTTAGGGATTATAGCAGTTTTAGCAGGTGTTGGAGGAGGTGTTCTTTTTGTCCCTATACTTGGAACGTTTTTCCCATTTCATATGGACTTTGTAAGGGGCGCTGGTTTAATGGTAGCTCTAGCAGGGTCTCTTTCTGCTGGTCCCGGGCTTTTGATGAGAAATCTTGCTTCTCTTAGACTTTGTATGCCAATGGCTTTAATTGCGTCGATTTCTTCAATTATGGGTGCTATGGTAGGGTTGGCTTTGCCTCAAAATATTGTTAGAATTGCTCTTGGACTGGTCATTCTTGCCATCTGCTTTGTACTTCTTACCTCAAAAAGATCTGAATTTCCAGAAATAACAAAGCGTGATAAGATTGCTCAGATTCTTGGTATACATGGTATTTACTATGAAATAACACAAAGAAGAAACATTAATTGGCAAATTCAAAATTCACATATTGGTTTTATACTGTTTTTTCTAGTTGGTTTTATTGCTGGCATGTTTGGATTGGGCGCTGGTTGGGCTAATGTGGCCGTTTTTAACTTAGTTTTAGGTGCTCCATTAAAAATTTCGGTAGCTTCGAGTAACTTTTTACTGTCTATTACAGATACATCTGCTGCATGGATATATTTAAACAATGGAGCAGTGTTGCCCATTATCGCAGTTCCTTCAGTAGTAGGTATGATGCTAGGTTCCCAGGTTGGTGTGAGACTCCTTGCTCGTACCAAGCCCAGAATTGTAAGGTGGCTAGTAATTATTTTACTTTCTCTTTCTGGTTTGATGAGCATTTTAAAAGGTTTTTCAGTAATATAAGTTTAAATAACTTAGGAGGAGTAATGTTTAGAAAAATATTATTAGCAGTTGATTCGACATCAAAAAGATACGATGTATTAAAAATGGGTTATGAAGTTGCAAAGTTAAGTAATTCTAAAATCATACTCTTACATGTTATTGAAATGCCTACACAGGTTGCTGATCTGAATCCGGAAGCAGAAGAATTGAGGTTCGAAAAGGCCAAAGAGCTATTAGAAGAACTTAAGAATGAAATAAAGGATAAAGATATTATTGAAGAAGTTGTACTTCAAGAGGGAGAAAATCCTTCAATGGAAATTTATAATGTTGCGAAAAGATTTAATGCTGATTTAATAATAATAGGGAGAAAATCTGGTTTTGAGGCCTCAATTATGCACCATTCAATAGCTAAGTTTTTAATTGAAAAAGCAAAAATGCCCATATTAATAGTTTAGTTACGACTTTCTCTTAAGTAAAAATCTTGATATGTTCAAAGCGATTATAATATATATTATCAAGCCGAGTTCCCATTGCCATAGCTCGGAGAAACCTAATCCTTTTAAGATAATGCCTCTTACTATTACTAAAAAGAATGTGGCTGGAGCAATATAACTTAGGTAATATATTATTCCTGGCATTGCCTCTCTTGGGAACATGAAGCCGCTCAGTAAGAAGATGGGCACCATAAGGAAAAAAGACATTTGAAGTGCTTGCTGCTGGTTTTTTGCAAGAGTAGATATTATATACCCAAGGCTTAAGTTGGCTAATATAAAAGGCAGAGCAAAGATATACAACAAAAGCAAATTCCCCTTTATGTTAAGATTGAAAAGTACTATAGCAGCTATTATTACAAGAGTCATTTGTGCATATCCTATAATGGCATATGGAGTTACTTTTCCAATAGTTAACTCAATTGGTCTAAGTGGGGTAATTATTAATTGTTCATATGTTCCTCTTTCTTTTTCTCTTACAATTGCCATAGCTGTTAGGACTAGTGTTGATAAACTAATTAAAACTGCAATTAAACCAGGTACCAGAAAATAAGTTGATAAAAGATCGGGGTTATACCAGGCTCTGACGTCAACTTCGAAAGGGTTTTTGTTGGGCAATATTATACCATTTTGCTGTAGTTTTTTTGTTAGTATTTCTTGATTTTCCATCAAACCTATCATTTGAGATGCGGAAAGGGCAGAACTGGATGACATAGGATCAGATGCATCGATTATTACTAAAATTTGACTTGATTTGTTGCCCAGTATGTTAGATTCTAGCTTTGGGGGAATGATAATGCCTACTTTTGCTTGGCCATTGTCTATTGCCCTTCCAACTGCGTCAGAGCTGTTTACAAATTTCTTTATATCAAAATATTGGGAACTTTGAAATTTATATAATATATCTCTTGACATTACAGATCTTGATTGATCGTATACAACTGTAGATTGATGCTTCACGTCAGTATTTATAGCGTAGCCATACAAAATAAGCTGTATTAAAGGAATTGAAATAGCAGTGACAAAAGTAACTTTATCTCTGAAAAATTGGATAAATTCCTTGATAAATACAGCCCATATCCTTTGAAGAGAAGCTCTCATCAAATAGACCCTTCTTTAATAACAATTGTGCCAGGATTAAAAACTGAACCCTTTTTGACAACACCTATAATGTGCGCGCTCACTTTGTTATTGATTAGAAATCTTAAAACATCGTCTACAACACTTGGTTTATAAGTGGAAAGTAGGCCTCCAGAAGTTTGTGGATCGTAGACAACATACCTGTAACTTTCTGGGATCTTTCCTATTTCAACTACGTTGTCTTTGTAGAAGTCAATATTTGCAAATATTCCTGCAGGTAATACTCCATCATCTGCGAGTTCTAGTACTTTTTCAAAAACAGGCAAAGAATTTGCAAATATTTCAAATATAACATTACTAGATTTTGCTATGTTAACTGCATGACCGATTAATCCAAAACCTGTAATGTCTGTGCCAGAACTCGCTTTAAACCTTTTTTGTGCTTCACCTGCAAAATAATTTAACTCTTGCATAGAGTTGAGAGCATCTTGCATATCTATTTCGTCAATAAGCTCAATTTTTAGAGCGGAAGTTAGTATCCCGGTACCAAGAGGTTTTGTGAGAACTATTATGTCTCCAGGTTGTGCGTTACTGTGAGTTATTAACTCGTCTTTTTTTGCAATTCCCGTAACGCTAAGTCCATATTTAAGTTCTATATCGTCCATGCTGTGGCCACCAAGTATCAGTGCGCCAGCTTCTTTTATCTTTTCGTGAGAGCCTCTAAGTATTTCATTTATAACGTTTAGTTCAATATCATATCTTGGAAATCCTAAAATATTTAAAGCTGTAATAGGTTTTGCACCAACTGCATATAGGTCGGAAAGAGAATTAGCTGCTGCAATTTTACCGTATAGGTCAGGGCTATTTACCACAGGAGGGAAAAAGTCGACAGATTGGACAATGGCTATGTCGTCTTTTATAACAAAAGCTCCAGCATCATCAAGGCCGTCAGAATTGAAAATAAGGCCTGGATGTTCAAATTTTGGTAAATCTTTTAGAACCTCACCTAGGTCCTTTGGATTTAATTTAGCAGCTCAGCCAGCACAACGAACTAAAGAAGTAAGCTTTGGGAAGTTGCCCACTTTTTCACCTCCTTGATAAGTGTTCTTTTCAGTTAATTAAACTTAGTATATGACAGTATAATTGTAAAATTAACTATAGATATTACTTTAATATGCAATTAATGTTATAAATTTATATTATATCCCTTTTGCAGTGCAAAAATATGTTTAACTTCTCTTACTTAATTATTTTAAATCAGATACTTCATAAGGTATTTTTTTTGCTTAGCTAATTTTCCATAAACCACAAAAAGGCATCCTCAAGATTTCCAATTTTATTTGAGTTTTCGAAATAAATCTTTTTTGCAGAGTTTGGAGTTCCAACAAATTTTAATTTTCCTGAGATAATAAAACCTATTTGATTGCAAAATTCTGCTTCATCCATATAGTGTGTTGTAACCAGTACAGTTTTTCCTTCTCTTGCATAACTATAGATAGCGTCCCAAAAGTTTATTCTGGCATCGGGATCCACGCCGCTTGTTGGTTCGTCAAGAACTAAGATATCGGGATTATGAAGGATTGCTGTGCAAAATGCAACCCTTTGTCTTAGTCCACCGATATCTCTTACCAAAATATTTTTTACTTCTTTAAGGTGATATTGTTCTAACAAAAAATCTATTCTTTTCTCTAAGTCTTTTCGTGAATAACCATAAATAGAACCATAAAAAATCATATTTTCAAAAACTTTTAGGTCATAATATAAAGAGAATTTTTGAGACATGTAACCCAATTTCTCTTTTGAAAATTTTTCTATATCTTCTCCAAAAATTTTTATTTTGCCGCTTGTCTTGTTTATTAATCCAAGAATTAGCTTTATAGTTGTGGTCTTCCCAGCTCCATTTGGGCCTAAAAAGCCAAATACCGTGCCTCTTTTTATTGAAAAGCTGATATTATCAACTGCTGTGAAATTACCAAATCTTTTTGTTAAATTTTCGACCTCAATTACATTTTCTATGTCGAATGCCATAGATATATATCTTCCAGGTCAGGTTTGTCTATTTTTACTGTTTTATTATTATTAACAAGAATTTTTTCAGAAATTTTACTGAATTCTTCATTTTTGGATAATAATATTCTGATATGTTCATTTTTTAACCAGTATTTAAATTCAAATTCCTTTTTCTTTAAATCGAAATAAAAGTTCTGTAAATTTTCTCCTTCTATCTTATATACTATAAAATCAATATTTTCAAGAAGTTCTTTGGGTTTCCCAGATAAAACTGTTTTGCCCTCTTTAATAAACACAACTTTGTCTGATAGCTCTCCTTCCAAGAAATATGGTGTAGTTACTATAATTGTTTTACCTGAATTGGTGAGCTCCCTTAAAAGTTTCCAAACACTTTTTCTTGAGGCAGGATCTACGCCGACGTTTGGCTCATCTAATAAAAGTACTGGGGGATTGTGTATTAAAGCACAGCCAATAGCAAGTCTAGTTTTCATTCCTCCAGAAAGAGCTTCAGCAAACCTGTGCTTAAAACTTTTCAAACCTATAAACTCAAGTATAAAATCTTCTCTTTCATCGAGTTCTTTTCCGGATAGCGAATAAAGATTTCCGAAAAATCTAATATTTTCACTGATAGTAAGATCTTGATATAATGAAAACTCTTGTGCCTTGTATCCTATAAGCTCTCTTGTTGATGAGATATTCTTTGTAATGTTTATATTATTTATGAATATTTCGCCTGAGTCTGGACGAAGTAGTCCAATAATAATCTTTATAAGAGTAGTTTTTCCTGATCCGTCTGGTCCTAAGATAGTTAAAATCTTTCCCTTGTCCAGCTCAAGATTTATATTATCTAATACTTTCTTTTTACCAAAGCTCTTAGTTATGTTAACAATTGAAATCATTGAGCTTTTTCTATATAGACATCTGCTGGCATGCCGGGTTTTAAAATTCCTTCAGGGTTACTGATTTTTACCTTAACCCAAAACATATATTTAACTCTTTCATCTTTGGTTTGAATAAATTTAGGGGTATATTCTGCTTTGTCTGATATTGCTTCTACATAGCCACTAAAATTTTTATCTGGAAAGGAATCAACCTTTATAGTGCAGGGAGCATTTAATTTAACAAAGCCAATATCCTTTTCGCTGACATACACTTTTACGTACGTACTATTCAAATCGTAAAGAGTTAATACAGGAGTGCCAGAAGAGACAAATTCTCCTACTTCTGAATCTTTTGAAAATACAACGCCGTCAATAGGCGAGTAAATTTTAGTATATCCTAAAATTGTTTTTGCCTGCTCTACCTGAGCGATGCTTTCTTTATATGCTTCTTTGGCAGATTCAACTTCCTCTTGCCTGTAGCCTGATTGCAATTCTTTAAGCTTTTGCTCGCTTGCTTTTAATGCCTCTTTAGATGAAAGATAAATACTTTTGATATCGTCGAAGCTAGAGGCTGGAATTGCATCCT
This sequence comes from Thermodesulfobium narugense DSM 14796, assembly GCF_000212395.1. Taxonomy (NCBI): domain Bacteria; kingdom Pseudomonadati; phylum Thermodesulfobiota; class Thermodesulfobiia; order Thermodesulfobiales; family Thermodesulfobiaceae; genus Thermodesulfobium; species Thermodesulfobium narugense. Next base: position 1,600,294 of record NC_015499.1, on the reverse strand, counting down.
CCTTGTATAACTTTTCATATCTAATGTAGTCGCTCTGTGCCTTTTCAAACTGAGCAAGCTTAGCGTCTCTATCAGCTTCAGCCATCTTTATGTCTTGAGTTCTATATCCCGAAAGATATTGATCATATAAAGCTTTTGCCTTATTCATATTGTGTATAGCAGCCTGCAAGGAATCTTCAAGATCTTTTCTTGAAAGGGTAGCAAGTAGTTCACCCTTTTTTACTTTATCTCCTTCTTGTACCTTCAAAGAGGATAAAGTTCCATAAATTTGGAAAGAAACGTTGTATTGATCTGCTTCTATATTTCCAGAAACTTCAATGACATTATTTGGTGGTTCTTTTCTTATTAAAAACCAGTATACCAATATTGCTGCTATTAATATTAGCAAAAAAATAACAATTGCTTTTTTGTTCTTCAAAAATACCTCTTAAATTTTGATTTTTTATATTATACCATTTTTAGTGCATTCTTTCCTATGGCCAGGACATTGTGTATTTCTAAATCTTCTAATGAGATTATGAACTCAACTTTTAATCCCTTTTTTGTTTTGTAACTAAAACTGCCTGTTTCTGGAATAGTAAAGCACTTTGGAATACCAACAACATTTGACCACCTTATTTTACATTGTTTCTTAGCTAACTTTTTCATTTTTGTCCCCTCTAAAATTTTATTTTGATTTATGATGTTATAATGTAAAAAATCTTTTGTATATCACTCAAAAGGGGTTATTCAGTTGTTCTTCAGGTATTATTTGTCTTATTTAACTAGAGAGAGATTTTTACTTTCTTTTTCTTTAGGATTGTTATTTGTTTTTCTATGGCTATTTTTTCTTGATGGCCCCTTTTTGTATGTGGTGGCTGAACGGTGGCATACTTCTTGTGCTATCTTGTTTAGAGCTTTTTTGTTTGTTCAAGCTTTAACTTTTTTTGTCATCGTAAAGCTCTTTGAAAATAAAAATTTTATTAAAATAATTAATCCAACTATTAAAATAGTTTCAATTCTTTTTTCAGTTTTCCTATTGGGACTATTTTTTGGAAGTTATATTTTTGATAATATTTTTATTCCTATCTTTTTAATTGCCCTTTGTTCTATTTTTTTTACTTTCTTATTTGTTTTAACACTTTTAATGTTTTTTAAAGAAAATTTTGTTTTCTGGTCTGTTATTTTTGCTATTTCGACTCTTTTTGCTACCATTGTAATGTTTTTGTTAAACAAAATATTCAATAACTTTTCATACTTGTCTTTTTCTTCGTTTCCTTTATTAATGTTTGTTTTGTCTAAAATTAATTTTGATTCATATTTTCGAAAAAATTTTAGCAAATTTGATTTTGGAGTTTTTCCTAAAAAAATTATTTTTGTTTTTCTGGGGTTTTATTGTTGTGGAGGAGCAGTTTATAATTTTCTTTTAAATTTTTCAACTAACAACGATTATTTTCTATCAAATATAGCTTATTGTATTAGCGCTCTGGTTTTACCTATTTTTATTTATTTCAAGAAACTCGAAATTTCTAGTCTTTATAGACCATCGTTGGCCATTTTGATTGTTGCATTTTTTTGGTTTCCACTTTATTTTGAAAATCCATTTTCGCTTATAATTTTTTCTCTTTTCCAGATTGGATTTGCGATCTTTGATTTTTATTCTTTAGCTTTAATTTTATCCTTTTCTATCCAAAAAAGATATGATATAAGAGTTTTGCCCTTTGGATATTTTATAATTACTAGCTCTATTTTTTTCGGTGATTTATTATACTTTTTCATTCGTCAAATTCCGCAAAATTTCGAACTAGTTAGTTTGTTGTCTTATACTGCAGGTATTATTCTGATTCTTTTGTTTGCTTTGATAAAAGCTGATTATTATGAGCCCTTTCTTTTCTTTAGAAAGGAAAAGCATGTAGTTACAGTGGAGGATTCTAAATTTGAAACTATTTTCGAAAAGAAATTTAATTCTTTTGGCTTAACCCCAAGAGAAAAAGAGATTGTTAAGTATATCTTAATGGGTAGGAATGGTAGATATATTGCTGAAATTATGCATATCTCTGAAAATACTTTTAAGACTCATATGAGGAATATATTCAGGAAGTGCAATGTGTCAAATAGGCAGGAATTAATTGACATAATGAGGAAAGATTAATTTTATCTTCTAAAACTGTTATAATATATTTACTGAGTTATTTAGGAGGAAATTATGAAAAAAAGAGAGAGTAAAATTATAAACAATGAATATAAATTAGAAGCTTTATCGCTTATAAATTGCACTTTTAAAATGAAGCCGCTTCATTCGCCAGAGAGTTCAATATCTGTGGACATAAAGCCATCTATAAAGAATACAATTGACAGGACGCATGAGGTGGAAATTGTTACAAACATCAGGGGGACTGAACTAGATGAGAATATGGAAGAGGGAAGTAGTAGTAGGAGAAAAAAGCCTTGGCTTGAGTTTTCAGCCACTTATTTTTTGGTAATAACTGAAACTAAAAAAACAAAGGAAAAAGATAACATGGTTATTGAGGCTTCCATAAAGGCTGTTTGGCCATTTATAAGAGAATTTTCACAAAATATGTTTTTCAGAGCTGGTATTCCTGCAATAATTGTTCCGATGAATTTATTGGAGATTGAAAAGTAATAAGACAAATAAACTAATCTTTAGATCTTAATATTTCCTTACCCTTTCTAATTGAGGTTAAAAGCTTGTCTATTTCTATCTCAAGTTTTTGCAAAACATTTTCTGAGTAGTCTCTTGCTTCTTTCATAAGTTTATTTGCTTCAACTCTTGCTTCATTTTTAATTTTTTCTGATTCTTCTCTTGCCCTTATAATTAAGTCGTTCTCATCCAATTTTTGCTTGGCTTTAAGATCTGCATTTAGGATTATTTCATCAGCCTTTTTTTGGGCTTCGTTAATTATATTCTCTTTTTCTTGCAAGAATCTTTGAGCATCAACTATTTCCTGAGGTATGTTCATTCTGATTGAATCTATAATTCTAAATATCTCTTGTTCATTGACAAATACCATATTTGTAAGCGGAATCTTTGGAGAGCTCATTACTAAAAGTTCAAGGTCTTCTATGAATTTTAAAAAAGTTTGACTCATTTTTTCCCCTCTCTTCCTAATAGTTTTTCATTTAGTGCATTTTTTACAACGTCTGTTACCCAGGGAGTTACGTTCCCATTTAGAGAAGCAATTTCTTTTATTATTGTAGAACTAATATATGAATAATCTTCATGCGTCATTAAAAAAACCGTTTCTATCCTTGGATCCATTCTCCTATTGGTAAGAGCCATCTGGAATTCAAACTCAAAATCAGAAATTACTCTCAAACCTCTTATTATTGAGCTAACATTTAATGATTTTGCAAATTCAATTGTTAAGCAGGTGTAACTAGTTACGTGAACGTTTTTTGGCATATTTCTTTCTTTGAGAGACTCTTTTATAAGATTTACTCTTTCTTCTATGTTAAACAAAGCCTTTTTCTTTTCATTATATGCAACTGCAATGATTACTTCATCAAAAAGGTGAGAAGCTCTTCTTGCAATGTCTAAATGACCTAATGTTATAGGGTCAAAACTGCCTGGATATAAAGCTCTTTTAATCATCTATAGAATCTTCTGGTGCATAAAAAGTAATTGAATTGCTTGAATAGGTTCTTGAATCTAACATTTTCCAATAACCTAGCTTCTCCTTCGGTTTATATTTAAAAAAGTGATGCAAAATAAACATTGATTTTTTGTGATAACCTTCAAAATTAGAAAAAATTTGTAAGAGCTTTTCTAAATCATAAGAAAAAGGTGGATCCATATAGATTATATCAAATTTTATATCATGACAATTAAGCAAAAATTTTTCTACAGAATAATTTAGTATTGTGCATCTATTGAGCAAGTTAAAATTTTCTAGGTTCTTCTTAAGAAAGCTTGCAATTTTTGGGTTTTTTTCAACGCTAATTACACTTTTGGCACCTCGAGAGAGAAATTCTATGGAAACCGAGCCAATTCCTGCAAAAAGATCTAAAAGCGTGCACTCAATTACTCTACTTCCAACGATATCCATTAGAGATTTTCTAACTCTTGAGCTAAGAGGCCTTACCTCATTAGTTTTTGGACTAACTAAAGATCTATTTTTAAATTCTCCGCCCACGATTGAAGTTTTCAAATCGCCTTTATTACCTCTCTATCTTTAAAAGTTTTTTCCATCTTTAATTTTAACTCTTTAAAATATGTTAGATCAGGATCTTTTGATATAATTAACTCTGCAACCTTTTGGGCTATTCTCATTATGTCCGTATCTTTTAGGGGATTTGCAACTTTTAATGTTTGATCTAAACCGCTTTGCTTAGATCCAATTATCTCGCCCTGACCTCTTAGTTCTAAATCCCTTTCGGCAAGTTCAAACCCATTGTTTACTTTCTCGAAAATTTGTACTCTTCTGGAAGAATATGATTCTTCGTCTGCTAGCAAGTAGCAAGTTGAACTTAGATTGCCTCTTCCTATTCTTCCGCGAAGTTGATGCAGTTGTGCTAAGCCAAATCTTTCTGGATTTTCTATTACCATAATATTTGCTTGAGGAATATCGATACCTACTTCGATTACTGTTGTAGAAACAAGTATTTTGATCTTTCCTGTCTTAAAGTCTTGCATAATTTTGTCTTGTTCGCTTTGACTGAGTCTTCCGTGTATGAGGCCTACTTCAAATTCTGGGAAGATATTCACTAGTTCTTTGTGCCTCTTTTTCACGGATTCTAGTTTTAGAGAATTAGAGTCTTCGATTAGTGGACAAACATAGAAGACTCTTGAGTCATACTGTTTTAGATTTTCACGTATTATTGAGTAAAGTTTCTTGATATCGCTTTTGTTGATTATTTTTGTAACTATTTCTTTTCGCCCTTCTGGCATAGTTCTTATCTCAGAATAATCTAAGTCAGCATAAAAAATTGATGCTAGGGTTCGCGGTATTGGAGTTGCTGTCATCACCAGGGTATGCGGACATATGCCTTTTTCTATAAGGCTTAATCTTTGCCTTACTCCAAACCTGTGTTGTTCGTCTATGACCACTAGTCCAAGATTTTTTAGTTCAAGACCTTCAGTGATAAGTGCATGAGTTCCAGTAAGGATTAATGGTACGCCTTTATTTATTTCTTCTATTATTAAGTTTCTTTCAGATTTTTTAGTTGAACCCGTTAGAAGATAAATTTTTACTCCCATAGGCTTAAGCCATTCGCGTAGTTTTTCATAGTGTTGCTTTGATAGTATTTCTGATGGGACCATAAATGCGGCCTGAAAACCAGAAGATACAGCACACAATAGGGCACTAACTGCAATTACAGTTTTTCCTGAACCTACATCTCCTTGAAGAAGCCTTTGCATTGGTTTGTTTTTACTTACGTCGGAAAAGATCTCATCAATAACCTTTTTTTGGTCTTCTGTTAGTGTAAATGGTAAAGAAGATAAGAATTTTTTTACCAGATCTGATTCTGGGTTTAATATTGGGGCACTTTTTGAGCTAAACTTTTGTTTTTCGGTTAGTATTGTTAGCTTCCATTGTAAAAGTTCATCAAATGCAATTCTTTTTCTTGCACTCTCAAGACTTCTTAAATCTTTTGGAAAGTGTAGGTTATATAGAGCATCCTTAAGCTTCATTAACTTTAATCTATTTATTAAAGATTCTGGCAGAGTTTCTTTTATTTCTTTCTTTTCGTCAAATATGTCTTTTATAGTTTTTCTAATTTCACTATCGTTAATTTCTAAGCAATATTCAGGATATATTCCAGAGTCTGAGTAAATGGGATCTTTGCTTATAATGGGATGATAGAAAACAAGTTCTCTGTTATTAAGAACAGCTTCTCCGGCGAAATATGCATTTGGTCTTAATTTTAAAATTTGATTCTTTTTGTATGGCTGGTTAAACCAACAAGCGCTTGCTTTTTTCCCTTCAATATTTAGTTCAACTTTTACTAGTCTTTTTCTTTCAGGGTAATAAACAGGCATTCCTATTTGTGCTTTGAAAGCAAGGCTTTTTCCTGGTACCACGTCTTTATGGGATCTAACGACTGTAACCTCTCTATATCTTTTTGGGAAACAATAAATGATGTCATCTATTGAGTCTAAAAAGAGATCTCTTAAGAGATCTGGCAACTTAATAGACTTCAAAGCCATAAGATATTAAAGTCTAATTACTATTTCACAGTTGCAATCTTTAATAGTTGTATTGTTTCAATTAGAGATAGTGCACAATCAAAACCTTTGTTGCCAGCTTTTCCACCAGCTCTGTCAAAAGCTTGATCCATAGTGTCTGTGGTTAGTATGCCAAATGATATGGGAATTTCTTGTTCAAGAGAAACCAATGCAACTCCTTTTGACGTTTCTGCGGCTACATAATCGAAATGAGGAGTTTCTCCTCTGATTACAGCACCAAGAGCTATAATGCCATCAAATTTTCCTAATTTGGACAATTTTTTTAAAGTAAGAGGAATCTCCCATGCACCAGGTACATAGTATATGCTTATATTTTTATCTTGACACTCATGTCTATTTAAACAATCCAGCGCACCATCTAAAAGTCTGGAAGTAACTATGCTGTTAAACCTACTCACAACAATGCCTATTTTAAGATCTTTAGCACTAAGCTTTCCTTCAAATATTTGCATTAATATCCTCCTAAAATAAATTTTTTAAAAGAACATATTTAAAACATATGTCCCATTTTTTCAACCTTGCACTTTAGATAGTCTTTGTTATAAGGATTAGGATCGATTTTTATGGGTACTCTTTCAGTTATCTGAAGTCCGAAGCCCTTTATGCCAAGCAATTTTTTTGGGTTATTAGTGAGAATTCTTATGGTTGAGAGGCCTAAATCTTTCAACATCATTGCTCCCATTCCATATTCTCTTAAATCTGGGGGAAACCCAAGCTTTATGTTTGCTTCAACAGTATCTAAATGACAGGTATCTTGAAGGTGATAAGCTTTAATTTTGTTGGCAAGACCAATGCCTCTGCCCTCTTGTCTTAGATAAAGAATCACTCCTAAACCTTCATCGTTTATCATCTTCATAGCTGTGTGTAATTGGTCACCACAATCACATCTTAAAGATCCGAAAACATCTCCTGTAAGACACTCCGAATGGACTCTTACAAGAACGTTTTGCTTGTTTCTGACGTCGCCCTTTACAAGAGCGACGTGTTCGCTTTTATCCATTAGATATCTATAAGCGTATATTTTGAAATTACCATATTTAGTTGGTAAATCTGCTTCAGCCATTCTCTTTACCCATATTTCACTTTGCAATCTATGTTTTATAAGATCTGCAATGGTTAGGATTTTTATATTGTGCTTTTTGGAAAATTCAATTAGATCTGGCATTCTTGCCATTGTTCCGTCTTCTTTCATAATCTCACATATTACCCCTGCCGGGAACAAACCTGCCATACTAGCAAGATCAACTGCTGCTTCTGTATGTCCTGCTCTAATGACCACTCCTCCCTTTCTAGCCTTAAGCGGGAAAACGTGACCAGGTTTTACAAAGTCTTCAGGTTTTGCATTTGGATCTATTGCCTTTCTGATGGTCTGTGCTCTGTCAAAAGCACTTATTCCAGTGGTTGTATTGTTTTTTGCATCAATTGGCATTGCGAAAGCTGTATAAAATGGATCAGGGCTATTGCTTTCAAGCACTTCTATATCAAGCTGTTTGAGCCTTTCTTCGGTAAGTGGAAGACATATAAGTCCCTTTCCATAAGTTGCCATAAAGTTAATGTGTTCTGGCGTTACCTTTTCTGCAGGGATGAATAGATCTCCTTCATTCTCTCTATCTTCATCGTCTGTAATGATTATCATTTTAGAATTCTTTATGTCATCAAGAGCTTCTTCTACACTTGCAAATTTGAAATCTTCCAAAGTTTAATCCTCCTTAAATATTAAAAATCTAAAAATAGCATATGATTGCTATGATAAAATGACTACTAATTAATTATATATTATTTTTCTAACTTTTAAGGAGGGAAAAAGATGAAATCAATAATCTTGACTATAATTTTTCTCTTGATCTTCCAAAATTTAGCCTTTTCAAAAGATTCTAATGAAATTAGCAAAGATTTAAATAAAATTGTAGAAAACGTAATTAATTTGGAAGGTGACAAGAGAGCTTCAATTTGTGTAGTTTATGGTGATAAATATTTTTTAAAAGATTTTGGCAAAAGTTCTGAGAATTTTAGTGAAAAATATAATATTGGTGGTCTTTCAAGAATATTTATTGGAGTAATAGCAGTAGAGTTTAACGAGACTGGAAGAATAAATTTTAACGATTCAATTTCAAAATATTTATCTGAACTAAGGAATAAATACCAAAGCAATATCAGGATATCTGATTTATTAGAAGATCATACTTATCTTCCTTACAGCTATCCTTACAAAATAGATTCTGCAGAAGATTTTTGGAACTTTTTAATAAAAAATGAAAATATCCTAAAATATAATGAATCATATAATAGATCTCAAATTTCGAACGATATCTTGCTTTTGATTATTGAAAAAATTGAAAAAAATAGTTTTAAAAATTCCTTTGTTGACCTATTTAAAAAATTTAATCTTAATAATACTGACTTTTACAATAATCAAAAGAGCGAACAATTTCCCCTTTCAAATAGATTTTATAGTTCTCCTGAAAACATGAGTAAATTTTTATCAGCCATTATGTCAAATAAGAAAATTTCTGAAAAAATATTTGAGAGATTCGCAAGAACTTCTTACGATCAAGACTTATATTTTACCCCTTCCTTTATTTCTCAAGATATTACCCTGATAGATGAAAACAACGTTTATAATAAATACAATTTATATTATCAATATGACGATTCAACAAGTTCTTTTGTTTTTGTAATCCCTCAGAAAAAATTTGCTATTGTTTTTCTATCTAACTTTCCAATTAGCTTTGATAAAAAGGACTATTTGTCAAAGGAGCTATTAAAAGTATCCTTAAAGGATTTTCTCAACATGGATATCTTTGATTATAGAGCTAACTTATCTTTAAAAAAAGTTGAAGATAAAAGTGATCTTCTGGATTTTTACAAAGGTTTTTTTGAAAATAGGAAAGGAATTACTGAATTTCATGTTGTGGATAAAGATTTGATGTGCAACATGAATAAAAAGTTTTATTTTGTTAGATTTTATATCGATTCAAGTTTTAGTCTTATTCCAGTAGAGGACAACAATGATTACATTAAAGAACTAAGGTTTAGATTTACATATATCAATGGGATTAGGTATCTTGATTTGTTGAATTTTGGACAAAATATACTTTTTGCAAGAGAAATTGAAGAACCAAGATATAGTGATATCTGGAAAGAAAGATCAGGTAAATGGATTAGCGTTAGCAAAAATAGTTTGATAAAGGATGTTGAAATTGAAAGATTTAGAGGCTTTTATATGCTTGATTATACTGATTCGGTGGGTGAAAGAATGAGTCTCGTTTTGGTGCCAGTTTCTGATAATAGCGCGAAATTAATTGATTTTAGCGATCTGGTGATAAATTTTGATTCAAACGATCAGAATATGAGTTTTAATTTTTTGGGAGATAAATTTATAAAAGGAAACTAATCTTGTTTTTTAGGCTTGTAAGCTGAAATCATAAAATTTGAGCAAAGAAGTCCTGTAACTAATGCAATAGCCCTCAAACTCATATTAAAAGCTGCCATAATGCCCTCATTAATATCCTTTGATAAAAAGGAAGAGAGACTTTGATAGCCGACTACGCCAGGTACAAGTAATATCAAACCAGATATTAGCGGAATATATTGTGAGCCCTTGCTAAATCTTGCCCAGGAGTTGGAGAAACTCCCAAGTACTAAAGATGCGAAAAAAATACCAATCTGATCGCTTATAATTCTATTTCCAAAATAAAGTCCAATTTGAGCAAGAAGAGAAGAAACAAGCATTACCGGTGCATCCTTTGTTCTTGCGTTAAGAATAGCAATAAAAGTTAATGGTGCCAAAAGGGTTGCAATATATTTAAAGGGCAATGGGAAAGTTAAATTTTTTATATTAAGTATGTATGAATTTTCGTGAGGAAAGAATAAATCTGTTCCTAATGCAACTCCAAACACTATAAACATTAGTATAAAGATTGCAGAACTAAGTCTTGTTGTGCCCGATACAAGATTTCTATTTGCGATTTCATCGATTCCTGATATTAAAGTAAGTCCAGGAAAGAGTACTATTAATCCAGAGATAATTGATACAGATTGATCATATGGACCAATTGTTGTGTACAGAATATTTGACAGTGCCCCAACTGATGCTGCACAGATAAATTCTAATAATCTTGTGAGGTTTAATTTATTGGTAATTATAAAAATAATTCCAGTTATAAGTCCAAGAAAACTGGATACAAAAAGTTCTTTTAGCCCACCACCCATAATGATGGAAACCATTGCAGAAACTGCAGCATATGAAAATACAATGATCCAGAAAGAAAATCGATTGTCTTTTGACATCACCCTTTTTAGAAGGTCAACACCCTCTTTCGCTGTTATTTTATTTTCCAGAACTCTATTTGAAATCTCGTTGGTTAATGCAATTTTTTCGAGATCAAGAATTCCTGGTTCTACTCTTAATATAGTTGTTGTAAAAGCATCTTGGTCTTCAAAAGATAGAAAAATCCCTGTTGGAGAAGAATAGACTTGCAAAGCTATATTAAATTTAGAGGCTACTTCCATAAGTCTTTCTTCGAGGGCATATGAAGAAAAGCCGCACTTGTGGAAGGCTTTACCAAGTTCAACAATAAATTTAACTTCAGGACTATTTTTACCGGGAAATAAAACTTTTTTACTGTTCATTTCAAGCATAATTTGATATATTTAATGTTTAAAACAAAAAAATTAGGAGGCAAGATGAAATTTAAAGATTCATTAATTTTGTACCTACCCGCAATTTTATTTTCTTTTATTGGCATTCTTTTAGGCTCTCTCCCATTTTGTAAGTTTTTGACATCACAAGATCTTTTGACTCAAAGCGTCACGTTTAACGATATAACTAATAATCCTACTATAGCTTCTATGATAAAAATACAAAATACTAACCTTGGTTTTATATCAGAGCTTATATACTTTTCTACTGCTTTTGGAACTCTTTTTTGGTTGGTTAGACCTGCAAAAAATTTAACCAAATTGGTTTGTGGTACTTTGAGTTTTGTGCTGCTTGCAGCTTATTTTGTATTCTCCTTTACTATTGGTATTGTAGCAAAAACACAACATATAGCTACTCAGTTTCAGTGGGGATTTTTTGTGATTTTGGCTTTTATTGTTGTTTTAAATTCGTATTATATGTTTTATCTTTTAAATGCAATTTTGCCAGGAAAAACTAAAAATTAGGTTTTGAATATTTTGCTTTTATGTTATCCCATTTATCAAACTGATCTTCGAGCTTTTGTTTGCTAATAGAAAGCCAGGATGCCAAAGTTGTATTATCAATTCTAAGTTTTTTTTGTAAATCTCTTGTAGTAGTGTAGTGATTTAAAGCAAACTTTACCATTTCTGTGTCAAATGGCCCGTTTAATGATTGCAAAATTAGCCTGAGTTCTTCATAATTAAAAGCAGAATAATTGAAACCAAGAAGAAATAGATTGTTCTTTTTATCTTCCTTTGTAAAATTCTTTTCTTTTGATAGTATACAGCTTTCATAATCATATTTATCTTTGTTGTTTTCAAATTTATTTGTAGAAGTTTCAAAGCATCCTTTTGCTAGATCATAACCAGATTTAAATTCTGAAGATATTTCATCAGAGTTTAAATGGCTACTGGAGAATAAAAATAGAGTAGTGAATACAAATAGCAAGCAAAAACTTATAAATTTACAACTAAAAATTTTCATTTTTTCTAATAGGTCTTGCAGGCTCTGCGTGGATTTTGTGCCCCTTTATAACCGATTTGTGCAATACTGCAATTATTCTTTCTGATGCTTCTTCTGGCACTTCGAGGAAGGTAAATTTATCTAATATTCTTATATTTTTTATATCCTTTTTCTTCATATCTCCTTCTTCACAGATATAGTTTACAATATCGTCTTTTGAAATGTTTTTCTCTTTGCCAATATTTATAAAAAGCCTTGTCATGCCCTCTTTTGCCCCTGTTTTTTTGAACTTTTCTTTGTCAACTTCAAGTTTTTCTTCTGGTTCTCCTTCCTGATATAATCTGATTGCGGCAGCAGCAATTTTTTCTGGTTCAAATTCTTCAGTCATCTCTTCGACTATTGAAAGATAATGAGATATGTTTTCTTGTCTAATTATTTTAGAAATTAAATTCTTTAATTCATCTTTTTGTTTTTCTAAAAGATCTGAAATACTTGGAACTTCCTTTCTCTTAATAGTTGTTCTAATAACTTTTTCAATCAATCTTAGTTGTCTAAATTCTCTGGGAGTTATAAAAGTTATAGCTATACCTGATTTGCCTGCTCTCCCGGTTCTTCCTATTCTGTGAACATATGATTCTGGATCTTGAGGTATATCGAAATTAATTACGTGACTAACATCAGAAATATCGAGTCCTCTTGCTGCTACGTCTGTTGCTACAAGGACCTCTAAATTTCTTTCCCTAAATGATTTCATTACCTTATCTCTTTGGGCTTGTGTTAGATCTCCGTGCAAGCCTTCGGCGCTATACCCCCTTGTGTTTAATGACGCAACCAGTTCATCTACGCCTTTTTTTGTTCTGCAGAATATAATTGTTTTGTCCATATCTTCTGTTTCTAATATACGGCATAGGGCTTCAAGTTTATCTTTGGCCTCACAGTAAAACTGATCTGTCAAAGGTACTGTAAGTTGCTCTTTGCTTATTGAGACTACTTTTGGATTTTTCATGTATTTTTTGGTGAGTGCCATGATTGGATCTGGCATGGTTGCTGAAAATAGCAGAGTTTGTATATTTTCGTTTTTAATTGATTTCATAATTGTTTCTATATCTTCAATAAATCCCATATCAAGCATTTCATCAGCTTCGTCAAGTACAAGTATTGAAATTTTGGACAAAAATAATGTTCCTCTTTTAATGTGATCAATCAACCTTCCAGGTGTACCGATTATTACCTGGGCTCCATTTTTTAGAGCTTTTATCTGCCTTTCAATAGATTGACCGCCGTAAATTGGAACTACTCTAAGCCCTCTGTATTTTGATATTTTAGATATTTCTTCAGCGACCTGTATTGCAAGCTCCCTTGTAGGTGTAAGTACTAGTGATTGAGGAACCCTATCTTTGGTAGTTTTTTCAACTATTGGGATTCCAAATGCTGCAGTTTTACCTGTCCCAGTTTGCGCCTGGCCTATTACATCAAATCCTTGCATTACAATTGGTATTGTTTGTTTTTGAATTTCGGATGGTTCTTCGAAACCCATCTCTTTAAGAGCTAAAACTGTATCCTTGCTTAATTCAATTTCTCCAAAATAAGCACTTTTTGACAATTTGATTCTCCTTTTTTCTTTTTCTTTTTATTGCTAAAATTGTATCATTAAATCTATAAAGGTAGAATGGAGGTTAAAGATGAACATAGAGTTGAAAAAGATAAATTTTCCAGGCGATGCCAATATAATATTGGGACAAGCTCATTTTATCAAAACAATTGAAGATATTTATGAAATTATTGTATCTTCTAATCCAACTGCTAAATTTGGCATTGCATTTTCTGAAGCCTCAGGAGATTGTCTGATTCGAACAGAAGGCAATGATGAAGAACTTGTAAATATTGCTGTACAAAATTTGATGTCTCTCTCTTGTGGGCATAGCTTTATTATTGTTTTGAAAAATGCGTTTCCTATAAACATACTTAATTCCTTAAAGGGTTGTCAAGAAGTTGTGTCAATTTTTTGTGCTACTGCAAACGATGTTAAGGTCGTAGTGTCTTATGATGATGAAGGAAATGGAGGAATATTGGGTGTTATTGATGGGCTTAAACCCAAAGGCGTTGAAAACTTAGATGACAAGAATAAGAGAAAAACCTTTTTAAGAAAAATAGGATATAAACTTAGTTAAGCTATTGATTCAAGGGTACTTTCAGCCCAATTGATCGCTTCCACATAGAGGTTCCCCATCCTTTCGTGCCTGATTCTAAGTTCATAGCACATTGATATAACTTTTTCCCAGTCTCCTTTTTCATAGAGTTCTACAAGCTTTAGAGCTTGTATATATCCTCTTGTTTGGGGAGTGTCTATGCCCTTTATAGCGTTTGAAATAGCCTCGCTCAGCGGAAGATGAACCAAAAGATTTTCTTTAGAAAAACCAGTTATTACATCAAAAAGAGAGAGCAAACCAATTAAGTAATATTCATCCTCTTTAAACTTTTTTGAAGTTTCCTGAGCCAAAAGTTGCATTAATCTTGCTCTCGTAAGAGTAATTTTTAGAAGTTCTAAAGGAGCACTAGTTTTTTCAGTAAGAAGTATCATGATAAGCCACTTTATCATCTGTTTTCTTCCCAGCAGAACTATTGCTTGTAAAACTGATTTTACTTCACATCTAAAACCGAAAAATGAAGAATTTACGAGCTTTAAAATTTTAATTGTCAAATATGCGTTCTTTTTTATCTCTTTTTCAATCCTATCCCATCTTAAATCTTCAGCCAAGAGCATTTTTAAGATATTTAAGATTTCAATTTGTGATGCTGTAAAATCCTTTTTTGTTAAGGTTTCTGGTTTTGAAAAATAAAAACCTTGAAAAAGTTTATATCCTTCTTCTAAAGCTTCCTCATATAAGTGATTATCTTCTATCTTGTGAGCAATTAATATTTTGTTTTGAGGTATGTGTTTTGGCAAAAGAGATCTTCTATCCTTTGGAGTGATGGAAAAGTCGATTTTTATTGCTTTGAAGAAGCTTAAAACTGATTGGTGAGGCAAATCTGATCCCTGATGTGATAAATTAAAACCAGAATAGTAGAGCTCTCTTATAAATGGCACGTCAAAGTTGCTGCTTATTTCGTTTTGATTTATTTCAAAAAATATTGATTCTTTTGGAAAAGGTGGAAGTGATTTTTTTAAGGTATACAGTGGCGTATTTATAAATACAGGTAAACCTTTCCCTATATAAGTAATACCGTAGTTGGTAAATAGATCTACTAAAACCTTTAAAGATGCTTCTTCTGGGATTTCTTTTGGGAATTCGCTTTTACTTGAACCTCTATATAAAACTTCATATCCATAAGTTTTTTTATCGTTATTTAATATCGGTTGTCTTGCAATAAAAGAACTCACAATATGCCTCTTTTAGAAATATTTTTTAGTTCTATAAATAATTGAGAGTTTTTTATTATATCACAAAATATATCACAACAAATTTTGCAAATTTAAGAGCTAAAGATTTCGTTTTTAAAATTTTCTATACCAAACTTTTCTATAAATCTTGCGGTTCTGTCCTTTGGATTGGCTTTGTCAGTATAGACCTTTATAGCTTTTTTTATCAAATCTATAGCTTCTTCGTCAGATAATTCTTCTTTTATTACGTCTCCGATTCTTGGTACTCTACCAGAATTTCCGCCAAAAACTAATTTCCAACCCTTGACAGTGCCGATCAGGCCAATGTCTCTAGTAAAGGCTTCACCACAATTAAATGGACATCCTGATACGCCAATTTTTAATTTTGCAGCTGTTGGCAAGCCATATAGGATATTTTCCAATTTCATACCCATTTCGAGGGAATTTCTTTGTCCAAACCTACAAACGCTTGTTCCAGGGCACGCTTGAACGTAATGTAGGCATGGTTCAAGAGCTCTTCCTATGCCAGTTTTTAAATCTGACCACACAGAATCTATTTCATCAGGTTTGATGCCTACTAGGACAATTCTTTGTCCTGAAGATATTTTTATTATGGGTATAGAATATTTTTTTACTACTGAAGAAATAGTTTCCATTGTTTCAAGAGAAAGAATGCCACAAGGAATTCTTGCAACCACAGCATATGTCTCTTTGTCTCTTTGTAAGATTGCGCCATTTTTTTCAAATTCCATTTTTGTCCCCCTTGAAGTTGTATTTTTTAATTATAATTATACACTTTTAAAACAGAAAGCCTCTCACAGTTTTTAAAAACTGTGAGAGGCGTTTGAAAGATTGGATTTAGTTATCTATCTCATAGACATTAAAATTCTTTGTTCAGGAGTCAGAATTTCTAAAATCTTAATTCTATAATTAGTGTTTAGATTCATTATTTCGACTCTTGTGTTGTTTATTTCTTTAATCTTTGACTCAAGTTGAGATGTGTCTGCCTTGTTAACAACGAGATTTCTGTAGTCGTTGTTTAAATTCCAGAGTTTTGTTCTTAAGACTTTAAGTTTTGCATATTTGTCGTTTAAAAGTGATTTGATTTGGTTGACTTGATCGTCTGTAAGATTGAGTTTCTCTTTCATCCTTTCTAATTGGAAATTTTCTCTTCGTTCATAATTAAAGCCTTGTCCGTTGTGAAATTGATCAAACGCATAACCATGACCCGAACCTGGTCCAAAAGCCCCTGGAGAGAATGCAAAAGAATTTCCCATAAACCATACAGAAGCAAGTAAAGCTAAGAGCATAAACCCTACAAAAAACTTTTTCATTTTTAACCTCCTTAAGTGTTTAATTCAAATTTTTAGATACTTTATATACGGATGCTTTCATTAGAAAGTAACAAAATTTTTTAATCTTTAATTATTGCAATATGCTACAATGTATTTGTTCTTAAAGATAATCTTTTCGTATAAGGAGATGATTGTAGTGCCAAGGCCAAAGTTAAAGAGGTTTATTCAAATGGAGCCAAAGTACAGCGTATATGCTCCAAAAGGTGTAGGAAAAACTAAAGAAGAGATCTTAATGGATCTTGATGAGGTAGAAACCTTAAGATTGGTTTTTGGTGAAGGGTTGGATCAGGACAAAGCAGCAAAAAAACTTGGTGTATCCAGGCAAACCGTAGGTAGGACTGTAGATATTGCAGGTAAAAAATTGGCCGATTTCCTAGTAAATGGTAAAGTTTTGAAAATTAAAACCGATGGCAACTACGAATTTATTAATAAAGATTCTAACGAAGAAAGCACTAAATAACTATTTGTAGCCTTTTATAAGAAAAAGAGGAGCGCTGTGCCTGTCTATTACGGCTTCTGGATCTGAAAGGGCTCGCAGATACCCACGCGATGTGTAGGTGTTAACCTCTTTGAAGTTGGTTTTTTTGTAAATATCTTGCAAATATCCAAGCCTTTCAAAATCGTTTAATTCGGACCAAAGTAAAATTGATTTTGGCTTGAAGTATCTATTTGTAAATATTGTTACAAAAGAGCCATCAGTTTTTAGAACCCTCTTTACCTCACTCACAAATTCGTGTGGGTGAGGTATGTATTCGAAACAAAAACTACATATTACGATATCGAATTGATTGTCATAATAAGGGAGACGAAAATCCTTAAAGATATTTTTATTATTAATTGATGAAATTTTTTTGTTTAGTGTGGATACTTCTTTATTTAATCCAATAATTGTTATATCTGGATTATTTCTTAAATAAGGTGTAGTTCTACCCATAATGTCAAGTATTTTTGAATTATCACCGATAATATTTTCTAAAACTTCACCTATTTTATTCTTTAAAACTAAATCAATATTTATTATAGAAGAGTTGCTTTCATAAAATATTCCACTCTCATCTGGGTCTTCAACAGTAAAAGAATTTTCAGAATAAAAATCTGTTTCAATTTGTTTAAATTTTGCCTGCATTCCAATGCCAAAGCCAAATTCTGACAACCAATCATAGCAAATTCCCCCTGTGCCACACTTTACATCTGATTGCTCTACTACCTTTATTATCTTGGCTCTAAGAGTACATTTTTTCTCTGATAAAGGATGATTAAAATCGGCAAAGAACAGGTCATCTCTTTTTTCTATGCACCTGAAAAAAGGCTTTTCTATTGAATTTTTTCCCTCTCTGCCCTTTAATGTTTCAAGAGGATAAAATCTGCCGACTTTAAAAAATTTTTTTTCTTCTTCTGAAATCCACTTTATTGGAAGTATATTTTTTGACGAATATGGTTCAAATAACTCTCCTGCGCTGTAGGTAGATTCAAATATGTCTCCTACCTCTTTTCCTTCTAGCCACTCGTATAAATTTCTTGGCAGAGTATCAGCATCAAGCCACATATGCGGTCTGATAAAATAATTTTCAACGTGTTTGACATTGTCCTCTTCCCATATTAAGTCTATTGACATTGATATCCTTGAATCTTTATTAACTTTCAAAATTATCACCTCTTAAAAATAATTCTTATTTCTATTGACTTTTAGGTATTAATAACTATAATTTATTATAATAAAAAAAGAAAGGGGGAAGATTATGGATGCTGTAATGTTATCGAGGTTGCAATTTGGTGCAACCGCGATGTATCACTTTATTTTTGTCCCATTAACTTTGGGTCTTGGTGTTCTTGTTGCTATAATGGAAACCCTTCATTACAAAACAAAGAACGAAGTGTATCTGAAGATGACGAAGTTTTGGGGAAGACTATTTCTAATTAATTTTGTTTTAGGCATTGTCACTGGTATTACACTTGAGTTTCAATTTGGGACCAACTGGGCTCAGTACTCTATTTATGTAGGAGATATTTTTGGTGCGCCTCTTGCAATAGAGGCTACGCTTGCTTTCTTTCTTGAATCTACATTCTTGGGAGTATGGCTTTTTGGTTGGAAGAGAATATCTCCTAAGATGCACTTAATTAGTATCTGGCTTGTAGCATTCTCATCAAATCTTTCTGCTTTATGGATACTCATTGCCAACGCCTGGATGCAAGATCCTGTTGGTTTTGTCTTAAGGAACAACAGGGCAGAGATGACAAACTTTTTTGCTGTAGTGTTTAGTCCTTATGCATGGCTGAAATTTACCCACACTATTACAGCAGGGTTTGTGGTAGGCTCATTTTTTGTAATGGGAATTTCGGCTTATCATCTTTTGAAGAAGCAAAATGTAGAACTTTTTAAAAAGTCTTTTTACATTGGGGCTACTTTTGGTTTAATTGCTAGTATATTGGTTTTCTTGATTGGAGATTTTCATGCTGCTGAGGTAGCTCACGTTCAACCTACAAAGTTAGCTGCAATGGAATCTCTTTGGAATACTGAAAAAGCTGCACCGATATATTTGATTTTAGTACCTGATGAATCGAAGAGAACCAATATGGTCGAAGCATTTCCAATACCATCTCTTCTAAGCTTGCTTGCATATCACGATCCCAACGCCACAGTAAGAGGATTAAATAGCTTCCCTAGTAATGATATTCCTCCTGTAACCCCTGTTTTTTTGAGTTTCAGGATCATGGTAGGATTAGGGACTCTTTTTATAATACTTACAGTTTTGGCCTGGTGGTATGCAAGGAAAGACAAATTACTTGAACATAGAAATTTTTTGAGAATAATGCTTTACTCACTTCCTCTCCCATATGTTGCTACTCAGGTTGGTTGGATTGTTGCAGAAGTAGGCAGACAACCATGGATTGTGTATGGACTATTAAGAACAGATGACGCTGTTAGCAAAAATTTAACTGTTGGAGACGTGTTATTAACCTTTGGAGTTTTTATTGTTTTATATACTGCACTTGCAGTTCTTGATTTTGCACTTTTAATCTACTATGCCCGTAAGGGTCCATTAGAAACGGATTAGGGGGTGAAATTGTGTTAAACATTCTGTGGTTTATTATTTGGGGACTTCTTTGGGCTATGTATTTTGCGCTTGACGGTTTTGATTTAGGCATAGGAATACTCTTTCCTTTTTTTGCTAAAACAGATCAGGACAAAAAGACAATGCTTGAAAGTATTGGACCTGTTTGGGACGCTAATGAGGTATGGCTTATAACTGCGGGTGGCGCAACTTTTGCAGCGTTTCCCACTACTTACGCTTATATGTTTAGTTTTCTATACCTTCCACTAATGCTCATTTTATATGGTTTGATAATAAGAGCGGTTTGTCTTGAATTTAGGTACAAAGTAAATAATCCGACTATAATTTCTTTGCTGGAGATTGGATTTTTCCTTGGAAGCTTATTGCCGGCACTTCTTTTAGGGGTTGCTTTCGGGAATATATTCCAGGGGCTTCCAATAGATCAAAATGGTTATCATGGAAATTTGCTGACCCTTCTTAATCCATTTGGTTTGATCACTGGAATTTTGTTTGTGGTAGCATTTTTATTACACGGTTCTCTTTGGCTTTCTTTTAGAACTGAAGGAGATATAAACGTTAGAGCTAAATCACTTGCTAAAAAACTATGGTTTATAACACTATTTTTTGCAGTTTTGTTCCTTGTAAGCGCTTACTTTGTGACAAATCTTTACTCTAATTACTTTTCTATACCCATTCTTCTTGTAGTACCCATTCTTTGCGTGCTTGGGCTTTTGGGAGCAGGAATTTTTATTAACTCTTCAGAAATTCTGGCTTTCTTGTCGTCAGCTATATGTATAATTTTCTTAACGTTTACTGGTGTAGGAGGTCTGTATCCAAACCTTATCCCATCTAGTATTAATAATGCTTTTAGTTTGAGCGCTTTTAATTCTTCTTCAAGTCAGTACACTCTTGCTGTTATGACGATCGTTGTAATAATATTTGTACCGATAGTACTATTTTATAAGTTTTGGACATATAAAACGTTTAGTTACAAGATAAAAGAGGGTGAAGGAGAAGGTTATTAAAAATTATTAAGTAAAAACAACAAGGTGTTTGAACTGATAAAAATAGTTCAGACACCTTGTTAAGATTTTAAAATAATTGAAGATATTGTTGCTAGTTAAACATTAAGTAATAAACTTTAATAATTCAGAACAAGATCTGCTTCCATCATTTCTTTGAGTGCTCTTCCAGCCTTTATCATTTGAACACCATCTATGAGTTGATCTTTAGGTATCTCTTTTGAGATGCAGGCTGGAATACATGCAAGAAGTTTTCCGCCGTTTTCGATAAAGTTTTCGACGTGCTCTTTGATACTCTCATGATCAACTGCTTTTATGTGTTCATATGTGCCTTTTGTTACATTGTAAATGCCATTTGACTGAAATATCATTGTTACGTCCATTTCCATTATCAAGGCTGTATTAGCCATAATAAATGCAAATGTGGCTTTTTCTGGATCATCAGGACCCGCTGTTACTGTTACGACAAGTTTTTCAGACATGTTACCTCCTTAACTATTTTCTATAATCTTGATAATTATACATTCTATTTTAATTTATGTTAAAATATCTTAACTTGAATTGGAGGTGTATCAATTGAAAGAAGGAATTCATCCTCGATTTTACGAGGACTGTGTGGTTACATGTGCCTGTGGCAACACTTTTACTACAGGATCAACCAAGAAGTCAATAAAAGTAGAAATATGTTCAAAATGTCATCCATTTTTTACAGGGACCCAAAAGCTTGTTGATACTGAAGGTAGAATAGAAAAGTTCAACAAGAAATATAGCAAGAAAAATAAGGGAGAAAGCGAAAATTAAAGTTTCTCTAATTTACAATACTCCAGACCCTGTCAGGGCTATTGCCCTAGGGGCAAGGGTGTCTATTACAAATAAATCTATTTTTGATGTTTATTCTGAACTCAAAGAAGATGAAGCTCAAGATCTTGTGAAAAGGTTATATAAAATGGGGCATCATACTCCCTTTGAGCACGCTTCTTTTACGTTTGGTATTGAAAACATTTCTAGATCCTGTTCTCACCAGCTTGTAAGACACAGAATTGCTTCGTTTACCCAGAAAAGCCAACGATATACAAGGTTTGGTGCAAAAGCCTTAGCTTCAGGTTCTGACAAAAGAGTTGAAATTGAGGATTTATACGTTTTTCCTCCATCTTTTCAAAAACATTCCTCGATTTTGACTAAATATAGGGATTATTTGGAATTGGGCAGAAGGCTCTATGAGGATCTTTTGTCTAAAGGAGTTCCTGCTGAGGATGCAAGATATATTTTGCCAAATAGTACACACACCTCTCTTGTTATGACAATGAATTTCAGAGAACTTATGCACGCTTCAAGTCTCAGACTTTGTCAAAGAGCTCAGTGGGAGATTCGATCAGTTTTTGAAGAGATTAAAAAGAGGGTTTTTGAGGTTTCTCCTTTTCTATCAGAATTCTTGTGTCCAAAGTGCGAAATCATAGGATACTGCAATGAGGAGAAATCTTGTGGTAGAAAACCAAAAAAAGAGTCCTGAAAGAAGTGCTTATTTCAAATTTTGATGACATAATAGACGGCCTTACTGCTGATTCTTACTTTTTAAGAACCTTTAGAATCCTTAAGGAAAAAGGTGTTAATAAAAAAGTTGTAGCTGAAATTAAAGCCTCTTCTTTTCCGCCCGGTTATAATTGGGCTATTTTTGCAGGCATTAATGAAGCCAGATTAATTCTCAATGAGTTAAAAGACATAGAAGTTTTATCCCTTAAAGAAGGCAGCATTTTTTATCCTGATGAACCTGTTTTAACAATAAAGGGAAACTATTTGGATTTTGCTATTTTTGAAACTGCCTTGCTGGGCATTCTTTGCCAGGCATCTGCAGTAGCTACAAAGGCAGCTAGAATTAAAAAGATTATAGGATCTAAAGAGCTTATTTCTTTTGGTTCCAGACGTGCACATCCTTCAATTACTGCTCACCTTGAAAGAAATGCTTATATTGGAGGATGTGATGGCGTCTCAAGTATTATTGGAGCTAAAGTAATAAATCAAACTCCAAGAGGTACAATGCCTCATTCTCTTATACTTCTTATAGGTTCTTTAAAAGAAGCGCTTAAAGCTTTTGATGATGTAATCGAAAAGGATATTCCCAGAATTGCTCTAATTGATACTTTTTGTGATGAGAAATTTGAAGCCATTGAAGCTGCCAGGCTTTTGGGCGAAAGGTTGTATGCTGTTAGGCTTGATACTCCTTCATCCAGAAGAGGAAATGTGAGGAAAATTGTAGAAGAGGTAAGATGGGAACTTGATATAAGAGGTTTTGAGAAAGTTAAAATTGTGCTTTCTGGGGGTATAGACGAATATATAGCTAAAGATCTGTGTGATGTGGTAGATATTTTTGGTGTAGGTACCGCTTTAACAAATGCACCTATAATAAATTTTTCAATGGATATTGTAGAGATTGAAGAAGAGCCAATTGCAAAAAGGGGTAAAAAATCAGGACAAAAAGACTTAATATATTGTCCTGTATGTGATAAGAGATTTGTTGTTTTTAAAGAGAAAAATCCTGAATTTATTTGTCCAGCTTGTAAGTCAAAAGCAACATCTCTTCTTGTCCCTATTGAAGAGCCCTACCCAGATGATGCAACAATAAGAAAAAGAACTCTCGAAAACATTTCAAAAATAGATAGTGTTTTTTAGTTTACGTTTACGAATACGCTTACAGCTGCACAACAAATAATTATTTCGTTGCTAATATCCTTTAGTTCTTCTATTTTAAGAGCCCTTATTGACATTCCTCCCTCTTTAACTATTACTTCTATATTGCCTTGAATTGGGAAAGCTTTTTTCACTTCTTCAATGTTCACTTCTGCAGGATGAGGAAGTGCTAATTCAGCAACGATTTCAATCTCGCTTAAATTTTTAACGTTGAATATCTCTATTAAACCAGTTATATATACGTTTTGAATTGCGTTTTTAATAGCCTTTATTGCTGCTTTAGTAGGAGATTGGCCATGTTGGTCAACTCCCATACCCATTTCAATTAATAGTCTCTTTTTCATAAACTTCTCCTTTTTTAACCTTAAGAATTCTTTTGCTATGCTTGTGGAGAGAAAAATAAATATATCCGAATAGGGTAATTGTAATTACGAGAATTAAGGATGCTAAGAGTGAATTTTCTTTGAACATCTTTATGCTTTCTATTCCAGAAAATCCTACTATTAACACAAAAATGCTCCAGACAGAACTGCCTATTGTGGTGGGAAGAAGGAAATTCTTTAAGTCAACTCTTGAAATACCTGCAATGTAAGAAGAAAAATGTCTAATTCCAGGCAAAAAACGTACAATTATTAGTATAATAAAACCTTTTTCTCCCTCGATAAGGTATAAAATACGATCTAATATATTTTTGTATTTTGCACTAAGTTTAGACGTAAAGAACTTTAATCTTGTCCCTATCAAAAAGGACAAACAGGCTCCGAAAACTGTAGAAAAGATAGTTAAAATAACTGATTCTAGTGGATTTATAAAGCCTGCTCCTACTAGAGCACCAGTAATTAGCAACATCCCCTCATAGGGTAGCGGCAATCCCATTGAGTCTAAAGAAAGCCAAACAAAAGCAATAAAATAAAAGGTCCATATACTTATGTTCAAATTTATAACATTGGTGTAGATTACGTTTACTAAATTAGAAAGTTGTTCCAAAGTTTTACTCCTTTTATAGTTTAAAATATTATATCAATTATAGTCTGATATAAGTTATTTTTTAATTAAATTGAGCTAAATTTTCTAAAGTTAGGAGAGAAAAGACATTTTTGAAATTAATGCATTTGCTAAAGTTAACTTGAGTCTTGACATAATAGGCAAATATCCGGATGGTTATCATGAAATAAGATCGGTGTTTCATAGTATTGAACTTTTTGATTTATTACGCTTAGAACTTGTAAAGGAGAAAAGATTAGTAATTGATTCTAATGCTGAAATAAAGGATAACATTATCCATAAAGTGTGGGATTATATGTCTTTGAATTTTGATATTAAAAGTGGTCTATATTTATATTTAGGTAAAAACATTCCTCTAAAGGGTGGTTTGGGAGGGGGATCTAGTGATGCTGCAGCTTTTTTATATGCTATTAATTTGATTTTTTCTTTAGGATTATCTAGAGAAGAATTAGTTGCTATATCAATGAATTTTGGATCCGATATAGCCTATTTTTTTTATGGCGGAATGTGCCTGGTGGAAGGTAGGGGGGAAAGGGTTTTTAAATTGGATGACTATTTGAACGAAGAAATAATATTAGTAATTCCAAATAAAGGAATATCAACTTCCTTTGCCTATGACTTGTTTGATAAAAATCCTCAAGTTAGTAATTATACAAAACAGTTTTTTGATGCGAAAAAGAAAGATATTATTAGACCTGGCAATGTTTTTGAAGACTTAGTTTTGTCCTCAGATGTTGAATTGAAAAAAATTAAAGAAATCCTAAATGAAGAGTGTGAATGGAATTTGATGAGCGGTTCTGGTTCAGTTTTTTTTGCTAAAACAAATAAACCAAAGCAGATAGAAAAAAAATTATCTGAAATGGGGAGAATAGTTAATTCACGCATAAAGCCTTTCGAGTTGAGACTTATTGAATTCTAACAGCTCCATAATATCTACTTTTCCAGTATGGATCATCCAGAGAACAGATGCTCACTCCTGTGCTAGTATTTGCTGCTATAAACTTGCCGTTTCCAATATATATACCATCATGAGATGCTCCAGGAAGATATGTAGTAAAGAATACCAAATCTCCTGGTCTAAGCTCTGATATTGAAATTGGCCTCCCTGCATCATATTGTAGATCAGCTGTTCTGGGAAGATATATGCCGTTTAGCCTAAAGACATATTGAACGAATCCAGAACAATCAAATCCTGTAGATGGAAGCTCTCCTCCCCATCTGTATGAGATACCCATAAACCTTATTGCAGTTCTTATTATAGGATTTGAATTAAAGTCCATTTGTCTAGCCAATGACGCAAGATCAAAAGTCTTATACTTTTCTATTACAGTCATTCTTCCCATTGTGAGACACTGATATGTTATATCATCAACTATACCAGTGATTGGCAGTTTTGCTTCCTTTTGATAAAGTTTTACAGCTCTTTCGGTCTTTTCATCGTAAACTTTGTTAACTGTGACGTTATAGCCTAAGTCATAAAGTTTTTCTTTTATATTTTGGACGTCATCTGATATGTCCCCCGGCTTAAGAGTAATAGCAAAGGAACAACTACTGAAAGTTATGCTTATAAAAAAGAACAATATTAAAATTAGTATTTTTCTCTTCAACACAACCTCTTTTAAATGTGTTAGTTAATCCATTATAAACCTAAAAATTAGAAGAGAATTAAAAATAGACTAGAGCTTTCTCTTATTTAAAATTTTAAAAGAAAGATGGCGGTTTTAGTGGCGGGGTGGACGAGATTCGAACTCGCGATCTCCTGCGTGACAGGCAGGTGTGTTAGGCCTCTACACCACCACCCCTTTGAATGAAAAGTATATTATCACATTTAAAAATTGTTTGCAAGAGTTTTTTATTTTTTTGATATTGCCTTAAATTGTTTGTTCAATTACAAAAACTTTGCGTGATTCTTTAAAACTCAAAAAACTTTGCCATCATAGTGACAAAATTAGCGTCTTCTTAAGGAGTGAAATCACTGTCCGTTAACAGTTAACACCCTTAAGGCGTGTTGCCTCATTTAAAAACCTAAAGGAAGTTGTATTCGTTGCCTCACTTAAAATTCTAAACATAACCATAACATATTTTATCTTTGTTTTTGCTAATTTTTTTAATAGAGTTTCTTACTTCTTCCTTTATGGATATATCTTCTAGTAATTTTTTTTGAAGTTTTACTATTTCTCTTTGAAGTTCAGCTGGATTTAATTTTGTATACTGTTCTATTAGCTTTTCTTTATCTATTTTTTCTACACCAGGATTTTCTAATATTCTTTGATAAGGAGTTCTTGCTTTATCGTATTTTTTTGTAACTTTACTTCCAATTCTTTCTTTTGAGATTTGTTTCATTACAGGCTGAAAAAAGTTTATATATAGCCTTAGGCTTTCATAAAGCCTTTTTAAAGTTATTAGCTCAACTTCTCTATCATATCTAAAATAACCAACATATTTTCTTACTACAGAGTAGTTTTTCTGTTCAACATAGCAATTATCGTTTTTTCTATATTTTCTTGACCTTGTGAACGTTATATTATTTTCAACACAATAGCGATGAAGTTGATGATTTATAAACTCTGCTCCATTATCAGAATCAATTCCAAAGAGTTTAAAAGGCAAGCGTTTCTTTATTTCATCTATTGATTCAAAAACCCACCTTTGAGCTTTATTTCTTAAAGCATCTATTTCTATCCAACCGGTGCAAATGTCAACTGCAGTTAGAGTTTGGATAAATTCTCCTCTTAGATCTCCTCCTTCATGACCTACAAGGTCTATTTCTAAATATCCAGGTATACTTTCGTCCCATTCTGAAAATGTCCTTATAGGGATCTGGCTTTTAAGAAGGCTGCCTGGTTTTGTATATGTCTTTCCCTTTGGTTTATTCATTCTTTTGTATTCTGAAAGTATTCTGTCTATAGTAGATGCGCTTATCTTAAAGAGTTTTTCTTCTACATCCCTTTCAATTTGTATTTCTTTAAACTCTTTAAGTTTATATATTATTTCAGGAAGAACAGGTTTTAACCTTTTGCCACATGGACAATCTAAAACGTCCCATACCTTAATTAACGCCTTTTTTACATCATCATCATAATATTTGCTTTTCTTTTTCTTTTTCTTCATCGTTAAATCTACTTTTAAAACTCTGTTATTCATCCTTACTATCTTCTCATGACTGCTTAAAAGAAAAGATGCATAACTACGATTGTATCCAGTCAAAGCTATTAACTCATCTAAAATTATGCCTTTTTGTTTCTTGCTTGCTTTTTTATATCTTTTTGCAATTTCACTCACCACTGATTTTCTTTCCTTCATCGTTAACCCCATTTCTAGCCTCCAGAGTTATAGTAACTACTATTCTAAGAGGCTTATTATTTTCATTTAGATTTTTTATTTGAGGCAACGATTGTATTTCGTTTAGATTTTTGATGAAGCAATTCGTAAGGTTGACACTTAAATTGTTTTTTGATATCATCTATGCAACTTAGCATAGCTAAGATTGCCCTAAATGAATTAGGGTTTTTAAATTAATAAGGTTGTTATCAAAAAGCCATGAAGGCGAAGGCGTAATGGTTATTACGTTTAGCTTTCGTGGCTTTTTCTTTTGAAAGGAGGTTATGGATAATGAGTTAGTCATATTTGTTTTATTTTAATGTTTTTACGCCTAATTCGATTAGGAATCGAATGCAATTGGAGTTGTGGCCAGGGATTGCGGTTGTTTGGGGGGGAAGAAGGATCCCCCCCAAAATTAAAAATGCCAAAAAAAAGTATGCCAAAGGAGGGATTTTTATGAGTAGTACTACACAGCCTGTAACTACCTTTTTGCCAGGCCCGGACTCACGGGTAAAGGGACCATTGCCTGAAGGTACTTATAGACCAGGGGAGTTAAAAGGAATAATAAAAATTAATCAGAATAAATGTGTAGGATGTGATACTTGTAGAGAGCAGTGTCCAGCAAATGCAATAAGGGGAGAATTAGGAGTTGCTCATTCTATAGACATAATGAAGTGTATTACCTGTGGACAGTGTTTGATTAATTGTCCCTTTGGTGCAATTGAGCAAATGAGTTTTGTTGAGGAGGTTGCAAAAAAACTTGAAGATCCTCAAACAACTGTTGTAGCAATAACAGCTCCTGCTGTTCGTGTAGCAATAGCAGAAGAATTTGGATCCCCGCCAGGAACGCTGACAGTCAAACGCCTTCACAATGCGCTAAGAAAAGCAGGTTTTAAAATGTATGAAAACAATTTAGCTGCCGATCAAACAATAATGGAAGAGGGATTTGAATTTATAGCTAAAGTAAGATACTGGCTTCTTGGAGAAAGAAGCGAGGAGCTAAAGGAGATGGCAGACCATCCGCTGCCACACTTTACAAGTTGTTGTCCTGCATGGATTAGATATGCAGAAATATATCATCCTCAACTTCTCCCTCATATATCAGGAGCAAAATCGCCCATGCAAATGGCAGGCCCATCTGCGAAGACCTGGGCTGCTTTAAATATATGGAAAGTAGATCCAAGAAAGGTTTATACAGTTGGAATAATGCCTTGTACTGCTAAAATATTTGAGGCTAGTAGACCAGAATTTAAATCAGCATATGAATTTTTAAAAAATAATGGTTCGATTCCAAAAGATACTTCTCCTTTCCCTGACATTGATGCTGTACTTACAACAAGAGATTTAGCAACACTTCTTAAAATGAAGGGGATCAATCCTTTAGAGATGCCGGAAGAAGGGGAAAATGATCCTTTAGATATTTATACTGGTGCTGCAACAATATTTGGCAATAGCGGTGGGGTTATGGAGGCAGCTCTTAGAACTGCTTATTACGTTCTTTCAGGAAATGATCCTCCAAGCTGGGATATCTATGCTGTTAGAGGACATACAACGGGTTTGAAAGAAACTGAAATCCGAATTCCTCTTAAATCGGGCAATTCAATAGATGTAAAGGTTGCAGTAGTTAACGGAATAAAAAACCACTTGGATGAGGTTATTGGTGATGTGATACAAGGAACTTCTAAATATCACTTCATAGAGGTGATGAACTGTCCAGGAGGATGTATAAATGGTGGGGGACAACCGGTTAATCCAATGGGGACGTCTTGGATAGACCCGTTACTTCCTTTGGGATTAAAAGCTTAAGCAAATTTGGATTTAAGGAGGGAAATAGATGGAAGATATAAGAGTTCCTTTCAAGTATGAAGAAAAACCGTCTTCAGCTTTGCTAAGTAGAAGAACCTTTTTAAAAATTACAGGGGTTTTAGTATCTGTTTTAGCAATAGGTGGATTTGCTGCAACAGATGTTATAAAAAAGAGAAATAAATATATAACAATGAGACAGGCAGGTCTCTACAAAGACGATCAAAGATTGCAGGGAGCAGGTTTGGCAGCTTCATTTGAAAATCCCACAGTACAAAGATTTTATAAAGAATTTGCAGGACATCCTCTTAGCAAAATTTCAGAACAGCTACTTCATACAAAAGGATATGTTGTGAGATCTGATTTAATAATGCAAGGAGGGAAATTATAATGGATAATAACGAAAAAGTATTAAGGTTTCCTGTTTCTGAAAAAGTATTTCACAATGTAAATGCTATTACGTGGTATATTTTAGCCATTACTGGAATACTTGTTTTTTTCAAATTAGTTCCTGAAGATATAGCAGGATTTTTGATGCAAGTTCACATTTGGACAGCAATAATCTTTACGCTAAATTTGATTTCTTTCATTTTGATTAGTCCTGATAGGTTCTATATTTTACTTAGAAATCTTTTAAAGTGGGATAAGGATTCTTTGGCTTGGTTTAAAAATTTAGGTGGTTATCCTAGAAAATTTGGAATTCCTTTTGGTCCTGAAGAAACTGCTCCTCAAGGTAAATATAATACAGGCCAACAGCTGGCATATCTTTTGTTTATCTTTATGATATTTGGACTAATTGTATCGGGTTGGGCTCTTTATCTTATGAGACAAGGACTTGGTAAAGAAGTGGTTAGTTTTCTATTTTATTTTCACGTGTGGGGCAGCATAATCACTACTATTCTTGTAACCGTGATTCATCTACCCCTTTCATTAATTAACTTTGACGACTTCAAGGCTATGTGGCGATTAGGGAGCGGTTATATGCCTTATCAAGTTGCCAAGCATCACTCACCTAAATGGGTAAAGGAAGATTTGATTGAGATTGGACATATAAAAAACGAATAATATTTATTTAAGTTAAACGGTTCTTTTTATTTCTATAAACTAATAATTTTGATGATTATGAGAGACTTTAATTTGAAAGAAAACTTGATATAATTGTAAATTTTTAGTTTTTGTAAGTGAGATTTGTTATTTTATGAATAAGTCTCCCCTTTGATAGCAATTTAACATTATGTTAGTAAAAAAAGTATTTTTTAAAGATTTTGAAAAAATTATCAAAACTTTAAGGATAAAAAGGGGAGACATGTAATTGTTTTTTTAGTTAAATTTTATAAGATTTTAAAAAAATTAATATAACATTGGGCAACTTATAACATTAGCTAAGAGTAATTTATCAAGGGGAAAGGGTATTACGCCAGCGCGAAATTGTTGCGCTATATAAGTGCCACAAACTTCCATTTGAAAACGAGGATATGGCAATATTGCTGCTGTCATCAGATCGGAAACCAATACCTTGATACAACGATATGTTCTCAAATATATTTTGTTTAAAGTCTATCTTTTAAATATTTAGCTCCGATTTCTCCTATATATTCATAATCAGCGTCCCAGTAAAAACGGGCACTTATAGCAGTGTGGGGTAAGGGAATAAACTGCCTTTTTTGATGTAACAATCTTTCGTAGAAGGGATCAGCAATGATGTAATCGACATCAGATTTGCTCATCAAATCAGCAATTGTTGATTCAGAATTGATTGGTATATCTTCTTCTGAAGGCATAATAATAGTGTTTTTAAGACCTTTTTGTGGTAATAAGAGTTCTTTAAATGGCAGAATTGAAATAACCTTAGTCTTAATGCAAAGCTCTCTTTCTAAAAAAAGTTTAAGGCTAAAGGCTCTAACTGGTTCTCCAATAACAAGAGCCTTTTTAAAATAGTAAGAAGCAGTTGGTAAATGGTATGGCTTATCTTTTAGGATGTTGAAGAAATATTCCTGCATTTTTTTGCCGATGGGGAAGCCAATAATATAAGGAATGCCGAATGTTTCATACATGTATTGAGCTAAACTTAATCCGCTTAGACCTATTACTATATTTAAACTGGCTGAACTTGACCTTTTAATATCTTCTAAAGGAGAGTGCCCCCATATGCTTGTTATCTTAACTTCGGAATTTTCTAAAAAAGAAATTAAAGGCTTAAGGTGTTTGGGATGTCCTGTATCTAAGTGGATGGCTCCTAAGATATTGATAGAATTTGGTATTTTGGGAAGTTGTTTTAAAAAAGTTTGTGCTATTTTAATAGATGATTTTTTAGCTCCTTCAAGATAGTTTTCTGTTCCAGAAGTTTCAATGCAAAGTGTAGGCGTGTAAATCCTTTTTTGAATGGCTTGGGTTAGACCTTTTAAATCTGCACCGATAATGGCAGAAACTGGCGTTCCACACAGAGCCACAAAGTTTCTATTTAAGTCACGGGCTACACTGACAATTCTTTCCACAAATTCTGAATCCTTTCCTAAGATAACATCCATTTCTAAAAGTCCAGCTCCGATTACAGTTGTTTTTCCACGATACCATCTGGGTTCATCTTCAATATTTATGTGCCAAGCACCACCAGCTGGGCCATAAACAACGATAAGCCCATCCAAATCATAAAGAGCACTGCTAGCGCCAAAATATCCAGACGGAAGTGGTAAAAGATTATAAAAAAGGTTCATGTTTCCTCCTAAATTAGAAGATTATAATTGTAAATCCAGTCATAGTTGCTTATAGGTTTAGTGATATTTTTTGTGACTTCTTCAAAAAGCCATAAAAGAGTTTCAAAACCATATGTTTGATTTTGATAACGTGAAAGCGGAATGTTGATAGCTTTAGAACAATAAATACCGGCATCTACTCCAAACACAAGTTCTATGTCATCAAATATATTTATTGATTCGTTTAGATAAGGGTGTGCAACATTATATATATAGGTTTCAGCGCTATTATCTGAAAGCCACTCAACGTATTCCCATTCGTATGGTTTAGGGGTATTTCTAAGGAAAATAGCTTTGGGTTCAGCGCCAAATTGCTTTAAGGCACAAGCTAGTTCTAATGGACTTCCGTTAATACTACAACCAATAGCTACTCTTTTATTTTTTAAGATATCCAATGGGAGCTTTTCAATGTTTTTTTTGTAAAAGGTATAATTTAGTTTTTGTCCTAATCTTTCTTCTAATTTTTGATATTGTTGTTCAATTTCTTTTGTTCCGTAGCTTTGAGGGCAAAAGACATAAGGAATACCCATTCCTGTTTCCATCTTTTTTGCCAGGATATTACCGAGAGGATGTATTACGATATTTAAGCAAACATTAGCCATTTGCTTTAGCTCATTAATGTCTTTGCAGGTAGGAATTTGATAGATGCTTTTATAGCCAGCCTCTTTTAACAGACTATAAAACTCACTTTTTTCTGATAATGGTAAAAAGGTACCTAAAATATTGATAGCCTTTTGTTCCTTCTCTTCCTTCCTTTTGTCTTTTAAAAATTCGTAAAGGGCAGTGTAAGCAATCTCGAATGGTGAAGGCTTAAGGCCAATGGTTAAAGGAGCCATCACCAGATAAATGACTTCGATCCCTAATTCTTTTTTTAGTTCCTGCATTATTTCTTTATAATCAGTACCTAAAATATGATCACAACAAGTGCCTGCTAAAATCAAAATTTGAGGCGAGTCCTTCAAAGCAATTTCCTTTAAGGATTCTTTTACTTTAGAAAAATGTTTGCCCATAACAATTTCTACTTCTTCTAAAGGCAGCATATAAAAGCGTTTATAAAAACTACGAGCCTGTGCCATAAAAGCCGAATGTCTTAAACAGGCAAGTGGCCCTACCATCAGACAAACGCTGTTTGGTAGAAGTAAACTGGTTTCCACCACTCCCCAGCCAGAAAGATTAGGACCTACTGCTTCTAAGGGAGCAAAGGGAAAATCCCTTTTACTTTTAAAATCGGTTATTTTTATTCTGGACTTTTCTATTAGCATTGATTTTCCTCCAGTAAAACTCCAGCCAAGCTAATAAATGTTTGACTTATTGGAAGGCTTTCGTCAAGCTCAACTGTGGTCTTTCCCTCAAGTTCAGCCCTATTTATGTATTCATCTTTGGGAATAATACCTAAGATTTTGGTATGCATTTTTTTGGCAAAGTTTCCTACCTTTTCTATTTCCTCAGGGATATTTCTTCTATTCAGAATCAGGCCGCTAAGACGGGCATAATTTCGATCGGAAAAGTTTTTAATTGCTTGAATAATATTTTCTGCTGCATAAAGTGCTAATTTTTCCCCAGAAGTTATAACAAGCACTTTATCAGCATACCCTTCTCGCATAGGTACTGCAAAACCGCCGCAAACCACATCTCCCAAGACGTCATAAAGCACGACATCAGGTCTATATCTTTGGTAAACTCCTAAGTCATCTAAGAGTTCAAAGGCCGTAATAATACCTCTCCCGGCACAACCAATTCCTGGAGTGGGGCCGCCTACTTCAAGACAGATGACTTTTTTAAAGCCAATTTTAACAATTTCTTCTATATCTTCAGGTTGTCCGTATTCTTCAATATACCTTAAAATAGGTTTAGGTGATTTGCCTCCAAGTAAATTCATTGTGGAATCAGTTTTGGGGTCACAGCCAATTTGCATTACCCTTTTGCCTAAAGTGGCAAAGGAAGCTGAAAGATGAGATGTTATCGTTGATTTGCCAATACCCCCTTTACCGTAAACAGCGATTTTTAACATTTTTACCTCCTTTTTAGCGAGTGTCCCTTATCTTGAGCGATCTTTCTACCTGCCATTTTTAGAATTTCTTTAGCTTCATCAACACTAACATATCGTTTCTTAGGAGCACACTGAAATTCAAACTCAACCTTTTTTTCTTTGCTTTCAGCAAAGGGATTGCAATTGGGCATCAAGACATTGCATCCACCTTTAACGAAGCACAAATATTGCCCTTCTATGGGTCTTAAGGTAGCTACAGTATTAGCGGCAGCTATATGGGTATTTAATGTTACAATGCGAGTTAGAGCAAAAACCTTAAGCATAAGATCGAAGTCTCCTGGAGGATAATCCTTTAGTGGCGTTTGTTTGTGGGGTATAAATGGACCAATGTTTATCATATCTGGCTGGAAGTCTTGGAAAAAGAGTATATCTTTGGCCAGATCTTCAATTGTCTGCCCTGGAAGCCCTACAATATTGCCGGTTCCTACTTGGAAGCCAATTTCTCTCAAATATTCCAATGCTTTTAAGCGGTCTTTTAACTTGCGGCCAGGGCGCATTTTTTCATATAATTCTTCATTCATGGTTTCATGTTTCATCAAATATCTGTCAGCGCCTGCTTCATAAAGGCGTTTATAATCATCACAACTTCTTTCGCCAAGACTTAATGTGATGGCAACATCATGTAGCCTTTTAATTTCTTTTATAATTTGACAGAGCATTTTACAACTATAAAAAACATCTTCGCCAGATTGTAAGACAATAGTCTTAATTGAATTTTTAGCGATTTCATCAGCTAAAGAAATAATTGTTTCAGTATCCATGCGAAACCTTTTCATTTCTTTATTGCTTTTCCTAAGACCACAATAAAGATCATCGCAACGGCAGTAATTAGAAAAGTGAATTACTCCTCTTAAATTAGCTGTATCACCACAATATTGTTTTCTTGTGTCATCAGCTTTAGAAAAAAGTTCGTCTTCGGCAGTTTTATCAGTTAAATAATGTATTATCTCTTTTTTTACTAATGGCATTTTATCTTCTCCAATTCTTTCTCAAATGCTATTAATGCTGCAGGGAAAGGGCTTAAAGTACGTTTTAAAACTCCCTGCAATAAAGAAATACTAATACCGTAATTAGTAATTGGTACGCCCACTTCCTTTGCCATTTGAATGCGTTCAAGCATTTCACGCCGATTGAGGGTGCAGGCACCGCAATGAATAACCAGTTTGTATTCACCTAAATTATCAGGATAATCTCTACCAGCATAGAAATCAATTTGGAGATCGCTGCCTACAAATTGTCTTAACCAGCGAGGAATCTTAACTCGACCAATATCATCTTCAATAGGGTGGTGGGTGCAACCTTCAGCTATAAGTACTTTGTCTCCAGTTTTTAAAGCCTCAATATGAGCCGCTCCCTTGGCCTGTTCTATCAAGTCACCTTTGTATCGAGAAAAAAGTATGGAAAAAGTCGTTGCTGGAATACCCTTAGGGGTATCTGCACACATCTTTAAGACTACCTGGGAGTCACAAACTACAATGTTAGGCTTTATTTTCAAAATATTTAAAATATGTGCTAGCTCTCTTTCTTTAACCACAAGAGCAGCAGCGTCATTATCGAGAGTATCTCTTATGGTTTGTACTTGAGGTAAAATAAGCCTTCCCTTAGGAGCTTCTAAATCAATAGGTACAACCAAAACTGCTAATCCACTTGGCGGCAGCAAATCACCTATTAAAGGCGGTGGTTGTAGAAAATCTGGCGGGCAAATCTTTAAAAGTTGTGTTTTAAAGGCATTAACGTAGTTGTCCCGATTTTTCTTGTCCAAGGCTGAAATAATAACTACCTGTCCTATACGTGATCTTAATTGATTGATAAAGTTGTTTGAAGGTTCTTTAAGGTCAATTTTATTAATAATGGCGATTAGAGGGATCTCTCTTTTTTGAGTCTCTTTTAATATTTCCTCTTCATAATCAGTCCAAACTTCAGGTTCTAATAGTAAAACAGCAACATCAGCTCTATTGAAAACATTATAGGTTTTTTTAAGCCTTAAGTTTGCTAATGTTGACTTGTCGTCAAAACCAGCAGTGTCCAAAAATAATACAGGGCCAATAGGTAGAAGTTCCATAGCCTTTTCTACGACGTCGGTTGTGGTACCAGGTATTGATGAGATAATAGAAACATCTTGTCCTGTGATCATATTTAAAAATGAAGATTTGCCTACATTAGTTCTGCCAAGCAGTGCAATATGGAGCCTGTTTCCTCGTGGTGTCTTATTCATTGTCGATATCCTAAGGCTGTAAGTTTGTAAGGAGAAAGTATATCTTTAACTACATTTTCTCCCAGTCGTTGAGATAAGAATTCTTTTAAGTCGACACCCTTAAGGTTTAAAAATTCCTTAACTAAAGCTTCAGCCTGTTTATAGCCAATTAATGGTAAAAAGGCAGTAATCAGAGTAAGACTTTTATTAAAGTATTCCTGACATTTTTCTTCATTGGCATTGATATTGTTAATATAAGCAACTACTTTTTGATTAAGTATAATCAATAAGTCCAGTGATTCTAGTAAGGCATGGGCTAGAATAGGCAAGAATTCACAAATTTGAAGCGTGCTACGACTGGTGGCTTCAGTAATCAAAAAATCATTGGCCATAACTTTAAGCCCGATTTGAATGGCAGCTTCGCAGAGTACTGGATTGATTTTACCTGGCATAATAGAAGAGCCTGATTGTAGGGCAGGAAGCATAATTTCTCCAAAAAGGTTTAAAAGTCTTAAGTCATTATTAATTTTTACTAAATTAGAGGCATGAGCTTTAAGTATGCCAGAAACCTCTACAAAAGGATCGGCGTTGGCTGTTTCTCCTGGGACATTTTCACCGCGGCAAAGTCCAAGCCCTGTAATTTCTCTCAATTTCTCAATGACTAAAAAAATATATTCCTTTGGTGCTGTTAGCCCAGTCCCTATTGCAGTACCACCAAGATTAACTACTCTTAATCTTTCTTCGCATTTAAATGTTCGCCATCTATCTCTGGCAATAGCTTCAGCAAAAGCTGCAAATTCAGTTCCCAAGGTTAAGGGTACAGCTTCTTGAAGTTCAGTGCGTCCAATCTTTACAATACCAGCAAATTCTTTTTCTTTTTTTTGGAAGGCACCCTGAAGTCTAGCAATGGCTTCGCTAAGTTCTCTTAGTTTAAATATTGCTGCTATTTTGATAGCAGTAGGGAAAACATCGTTTGTAGATTGATGAAGATTGACATCATGTAAGGGATGAACTAAGTTATAATTACCCTTTAAGCCACCAAGAGTTTCAATGGCTCTATTGGCAATAACCTCGTTTAAATTCATGTTAATAGAAGTACCAGCGCCCCCTTGAAGAGCATCTAGTGGAAACTGATCACTAAACTTTCCTTCCATAATTTCATCACATGCTGTAATAATAGCTTTAGCCTTTTTTTCTTCTAAGAACCCTAATTCATAGTTGGTTATGGTGCATGCCTTTTTGACCATAGCAAGAGCAAAAATAATGGCCATATTTACTTTGGCAAAACCAAAATCAAAATTTCTTTTAGCTCTTTCGGTATGAATACCCCAATAAATATTAGTAGGGATATTCATACAACCAATTAAATCTTCTTCATGACGATAAGTAAACATTAGCTTACAATAACCTCACTTCGCTAAAATGATAAAGAGTTCTTCATTGTACTTTATGTACTGAAATGAGACCTACAGGATCATTAGAGATCCTGTAGGATTATAGACAGAAACAATTTCAATCTTCTTTTTTAAGAGCTCTGCCTCCTAATTTATTAATTTTCAAATCAACATCTATTTATAATTTTGTTTTCTTAATGTTTAGCAAACTTTTTCTATTTTTTAATTACTTTTACCTCTTGGCGTGTAGTGGGTATGAAGAAGTTGATGTGATTTGTGTCCAAGAGGTTCTTTGAGAAATTCTTTATAAATTGCTTGAATTTCAGGATTTTCATGGCTTTTCCTGATTTTAAGTTTTTTATCTCTTTCGTATATCCCTTTGATACGATTTTCTCTTTCCTCAACTGTAGTTGGAATTGGCTGTCCACCTCCACCAATACATCCTCCTGGACATGCCATAATTTCTATAAAGTGATAATCTTTAAGTTCTCCCGCTCTGACTTTATCCAAGAGTTGTCTAGCTGCTCCGAGAGAATGTGCAACAAGTACTTTTACTGTAAGTCCGTTCATATTTACTGATGCTTCTTTAATTTCTTTCATTCCTCTTACATCTTCAAAATCAAGTTTTGGCAGCGTTTTTCCAGTGATAACTTCATATGCTGTCCTCAGAGCTGCTTCCATAACTCCACCTGTTGCACCAAATATTTGTGCAGCACCTGTGCCTTCTCCCATGAGAGGATCGTATGGTTCATCAGGAAGGTTGGCAAAATCAATTCCAGCCTCGCGAATCATTCTTATAAGCTCTCGTGACGTCAAGACAACATCAACATCTCTTGTGATATTTGGATTGTTCCAGTAAGTAGCTGCCGCATTCATTTCTGGGCGAGCAGCTTCGTATTTCTTTGCTGTACAGGGCATTATTGAAACAACGAAGATATCCTCGGGATTAATTCCTTTTTTTTCAGCATAATAAGTTTTCGCGATGGGTCCAAACATTTGCTGAGGTGATTTGCAGGACGAAATATGGGGAAGCAAA
Source organism: Thermodesulfobium narugense DSM 14796 (assembly GCF_000212395.1). NCBI lineage: Bacteria > Pseudomonadati > Thermodesulfobiota > Thermodesulfobiia > Thermodesulfobiales > Thermodesulfobiaceae > Thermodesulfobium > Thermodesulfobium narugense. The sequence continues at coordinate 1,561,410 of NC_015499.1, read as the reverse complement.
TCAGGATAAAATTCTTCACAGAATTTTATCCAACCAGGGCTGCAAGATGTAAATTGTGGAAGAACGCCTCCATTTTTAATTCTATGAATTAACTCGTAACCTTCTTCCATAATTGTAAGGTCTGCAGACCAGTTTGTATCAAATACTGCATTAAATCCAAGTCTTTTAAGTGCTGCAACCATTTTTCCCGTGATATCTGTTCCAACAGGTAACCCAAATGCCTCGCCAATTGTTACATGTGTAGAAGGTGCAGTCTGAACAACAACATGTTTTTTCGGATCAGCAAGCGCTTTCCATACTGTTCCTGTATCATCTTTTTCTAAGATCGCGCCTGTTGGACACACAAGAGCACACTGGCCACAAGCGACGCACTGTGTTTCAATAAGAGGTAGTCCACCTTTTGGTCTTACGACAGCATCATATCCATTCCCATAAAGTTCAAGAGCATCAACTGTTTGAAGAACTCGACAAGCAGTAATACATCTTTGGCAGAGAATACATTTATTTGGATCTCTTATTATGGAAGGAGACGAATCATCAATTGGCAATTCTTTTTTTTCTCCCTGAGGTCTTATCTGTCTTACATTGAGTTCTGCACAAAGTTTTTGCAATTCGCATATACCATTCTTTGGACATGTTGGACAGTCAAGGTGATGATCGCTCAACATCATTTCAAGATTTAGTTTTCTTGCTGCGATAATTTTTGGGGTGTGAGTATGAATAATCATATTTTCTTCAACAGGAGTATTACATGATGTTACAAAATCCTTTTTTCCTTCAACTTCTACAACGCAAACCCTACATTCTCCCACTTCATGTTTTACATGTCTTAATCCAACATGTTCAAGATAACAAAGAGTTGGGATTTTTACCCCTACTTGCTTTGCAGCATTAAGTATTGTTGTGCCCTCAGGTACACTAACTCTTTGTCCATCAATCGTACACGTTATATTTGCCATATGCCTTATCCTCCCTCAGTTATTTTAATACTATTGCTTTCCAGCCTGGATTAGCTGGAACTGAATACCCACAGCCCCCATTTCTGTGAGCATCTATATCATCTTTACAGTACTGTAAGGTGAACTTCACAGCTTTGCCTGCCATTTTTCCAAGGTCGCATTTACTTGATGCTCCAATAACTTCTGACAATTCATTGAGAATAGAAATTTCCTCTTCTGAGACGGAACCATTTGAAATTTTTTTAACGATTTCTTGCATCCTCTTTGACCCAATCCTACATGGGACACATTCGCCGCATGAATTTTTTTGAGTATAATCGAGGAAGAAATCGACCATTTCTACCATGCATTTATTTTCATCCCAGAAAAGCTTTCCTGCTGAACCAACAACAGCTATTGTTCTTGAGAGAGTAGCCCAATCTATTCTTGTAGGAGTTTTAATTGATATTGGACCAAGGTTTTTAATTTTTTCTGTAAAACTTTTTGCAACTTGAGAAAATCTTAAACCTTCTGCCCCTGAAACCCATTCAAGTTTCACTCTTTCTTTTGAAATTCCAATTACTTCGAGAAATCTGGTAAGAAGATTAAATCTTCGATTAGCATAATAATTTCCCGTCCCATAATGGCAATCCCCTGGATGGCAACCTGAAACTAAAACACCATCAGCACCTGACAATAAAGCTTGAACGATAAACTCAGGTTCAACTCTTCCTGAACAAGGAACACGAACTGCGCATAAGTTGGGTGGATAAGTATAATGTAATGAACCAGCCAAATCTGCTCCTGCATAGCTGCACCAATTGCACAAAAAAGCAACAATTTTAGGCTCAAAGCCCTGATCCATAGTAAACCTCCTCAATTTTTTATCTGGGCTTTCTTAGCCTTTAACCAACCTTCAGGAAAGTATGTATGATTACGAAATAATTTCAAATTGCGTTTAGACAACGCCTTTTTGGTATCAAAAAGGAGCTTATGGCCAGAGGATTTGCGGCTACAGCTATATTATCTCTTTATGCCTTCTTGGCAAAATTATTTATTAATGAATTATAGAAAAAAATTTAAAAGGTTGTCAAATAAATGAATTATTTTTTGTTAATAGATCCTGATTTTGGCTTTTTAAGGAGAGGATAATTTTGTTATTGTTACTTATTTCAGTTTATTCAATAAAGATCTCTTCTTCAGCAAGAAAGTAGCTTTTACAATATTTTTTACAAAAACTCTTGCATAATTTTTTTACTTCTGAAACTCTTTCTATTATTTTTTCATAATTTAGGTGATTCTTGTTGCTTACAGATGATATTGAGATGCTCATAATTGGAAAATTTTTTTGAGATCCATCTCTATCAAGGGTAGCTATATACCCTCTCTCTAAGTCTTCTCTATTATAAAATCTTTTTATATTAAAATCGAACTCTTCTATGATATTCTTGCATAAATTTTTTATATTATATGATTTCACAATGGCGACAAAATCATCTCCACCCACGTGCCCTAAAAAGGCATTATCATTAAAACTAATATGTCTTGATAAAATGTTTGCAGTATACTTAATGACCTTATCTCCTCTTTCAAAACCATAATAGTCGTTAAAGGATTTAAAATTATTTAAATCGAAATAAATTAGGGAAAAAGGCGTTTTCTTGTCTATTGCTTCTCCAATTTTTTCTTCAATTATTGGATTGCCAGGCAATCCTGTAAGGGGATTTGAATATTTTGCCATATATAGTTCTAATTCCATAGATTTTTCTAAAAGATTTATGATTGGAACTACTCCAAAATATTTTTCTTCCTTTTCAACTATTACATAGTCATATAGTTTATGTTCTTCTCTATTTGCTATTCTTTTTATCACTTTATTGATTGGTGTGTAATAGTCAACTAATAAAGGTTCTGTATCCATAATCTTTTCTATAGGCTTTTTTAAATAAAGCTCTCTTCCGAATCGAGTGCCAAGTTGTGTGAAAAAGTCTCTCTTTGTGATTAACCCTACAACCCTTTCGCCTTCTAGCACTGCTATACCATGTAATCTATAATTATTTAAAAATATCTTTTCTATATCAGCTGATAGAGTTGAAAATTGAACTGCTTTGTCTCTTCTTGCTAATTTGCCGATGCTAATTTCAAAAGCAGAAGTGAATTTTGTCTTTTCTAAAGAAGATTTTATTTCCTTAATAAAGTTTTTTAGGGTTACATTCATTTCCAAAAGTTCCTTTGCTGGCCTACTCAACAAAAAACCCTGTGCTAAAGGAATTCCTAATTCTATTACAGTCTTTAGTTCATCTAATGTTTCTATTCCTTCAGCTATAAGCTTTATGTTTGTGTTGTCAGCTAATTCTACAAGTGCTTTTACTATAGATTTCTTGAAATTATCTTTGTCAATATCTCTAATCAGAAACATGTCAATCTTTATATAATTTGGCCTTACTTCTGAAATAGTAGTTAGACCAGAATACCCTGACCCAACGTCGTCAATTGCAATTTTGTAACCCTGAGTTTTGTAATTTTGGATAATTTCTTTAAACTCTATGTAATCTTTTATTGCTGTTTTTTCTGTAATTTCAAAAACTATGTTCGAAGTGTTAATTATATTTTCAAATAAGTGTTTTGTAGCGCCCTTAGTAAATTTTTTGTCTTTTATTATATCTGGGTCTACGTTTAAAAATAAAATCTTATCTGTTTTAAAATTGCAAAATTTTTCTATAGCGCTTAACCTTGTAGATAGTTCAAGTTCCCATAGCAAATTTTCACTTTTTGCACTTTCAAATAGTTTTTCTGGATTGTAGTAAATAGAGTTCTCTGGGCCTCTCGTAAGGGCCTCATAACCTACTACTGTAGCATTTGAAAGTGAAAATATAGGCTGAAATAGTGTAGTGAAATTTTTATTTTCTAATATATTTTTTAATAAATCATTCAAATTATTCACCTCCAGTAGAAGGTATTAAATAACAAAATTGTTAATTTTTTGTAAAAAAAAATATGCAGACTTAACTTATAAAAAGAAAATTTTATGACGTATTATTGTTTTTGGTGTTAAAATGTAAAAAAATTTTATCAGGGAGCCATTATGAAAAAATTTGCTATCGACAGACATAAGATTTCTTTATTATTCTTTTGTCTTTTTTTGTTTTCTAATCCTTTAAGTAATGCTGTTGATTATATTTTTTTAACGCTTTCATTTTTAAGTTGTTTAACTAAAGAAAATTTATCTGTTTTGAAAAAGGGAATATTGCCTTACGCTTTGTTGTTATTTGGATCGGCTGTATTATCTGGTATTGCAGCAGCAGATAAAGAATTGTGGCTGAGGTGGACTAGTACTTACCTTGAATATGCTATTGTGATATTTGTTACCTATTGCATTATAAAGTCTAAAAGTGACGTTATTTTTTCTTTTGTAACAATGACTTGCTCTTCTCTTCCCATCACAATATATGCGTTTTTCTTTCAATGGTTAAAGGGAAAAGAGGTTGTAGGTAGTTTTCATTATTACACAGCTTACAGCGCCTATCAAGCTCTTGCTCTTTTGGCGCCATTTATTCTTGCGGTTTATAACTTTAGAAAAAAATCTTTTTATTTTTGGTTTGTTATCTATTTCTTTGAATTTTTTGTATTGTACATTTCGAGTGCGAGAGGAAGTTTTATCTCCAGCGTAATAGGTCTTTGTCTGTTTGTAATACTAATTTTCAGGACAAAAGGTTTAATTGTTGCTACAGCAATTTTCTTGTTTGGTTTGCTTGCACCTATAAAAAGGAATGTGGGTATAACGAATTTTCTGGATCTTCTAAACTTCACTTATACAGCTAATCACGAAAGAATAATGTTTTGGAAGGTGGCTATCTTTAAGATTTTTCCACTTAGTCCAATAATCGGTGTAGGTGCAGGACATTTTGCATATCATTATAGATATCTTAACCCAAAGGATCCTCTTGCAAATTCAGTGGCTCATGCACACGATACCTTTATTCAGGTTCTAACAGACATGGGGATAGTTGGTTTAGCATGCCTTTTAACCTTGCTTTATCAATATTATAAGCAGACTATAAACATATTCAAGAACTCAAGTGGTTTTCAGTGGGCACTATCTTCAGTATTATTAACTTTTATAACTGGATATTGGATTGGTGAGGGACTTACAGGTAATATGTTTTATGGTAGGATGCAACTTGAAATACTAGCTTACTTTATGACTCTCTCAACAATAAGGCTTACTGATTAGATAGAATTTCTATCGCTTTTTTATAAACTTCATCAGGGGTAATTTCTTTCATACATACGTTGTCTGGACATTCTTTGTCAATGCATCTATTAGAGCAAGGAAGGTTTTTATATATTACTTTGTGATCTAATTCTTCTTCTGGAAGAGGTCCATATATTATCGGCGAAGTTGGTCCAAAAAGACTAATAGTTTTTGTGTCAAGTCCTCTAGCAATATGAAGGCTTGCTGTATCGGGGCAAATTAGAAGGCTTGAACTTTCAATAATCTTGCAAAGATCCAGAAGATTTTTTGTCTTGTTAACCATATTAGTAACTGCTGAATTTAATGCAATAATATTTGCTTTTTCTATATCCTTGTCTGAACCTACCAAAACTATTTCGTGACCTGCTTTGCAGAGCATATTCGCCAGAAAAGCAAAATTTTCAGGTGGCCATTCTTTACGATGCCAGCTAGAGCCAATTGAAAAAACTATTCTATTTTTCACTTTTTTTATATTTTGTTTTATAATCCATGGCCTTGGATTAAACTCTTTTATTCCTATAGTTTTCAAGATATCAGCATAATAGTAAATAATATTTTGATTCTCGTTCGGGGTTATATGCTTGGTTAAGAAGATCTTATTTATCCCGTAATCAAATCCTATTCTATTTTTTGCGCCTGAAAGAAAAGAGACTATAGAATTTCTTGGAGAATGATGCAAGACTACGGCAAGGTCAAATTTTTCCTTCCTAAGGGACATACATAACCTAAAAAAGGATAAATTACTTTTGTGTTCTATATTTTTATCGTAGAAAACAACTTTTTCACAATGAGGAATGATATTGAAAACGCTTGAAAGAGATGAGATTTTTCTTACAAAAAGAGTAAATTCTACTTCATTGTAATAATTGTATAATGCTCTTAATACCGGTGAAGCTAGTAATATATCACCAATACCAGGGTATCCGAATATGACAAGAATCTTTGTTTTTTCTTTGAGTGGCATGTTATTATTATATACTACTTAAATTTCCAGTTAACTTAAACAAATTTTATTAAGCTATTATTATGTAGAACTTTTTTCTATTAACTCTAAGCTTATTTTATGTTATACTCTTATAAGTTCCTGCGGTGTTCGTGATGCTCTTGAGATCTTGAGCTAACACCGAAGTTCGAGGGCTGATCTCTTCTTGTATTATGTTCGCTTTTTGCGAACGACTGCAGGAAGGTAAGCCCATTAGTGTATGAGGCTTGGGTTCAAGACTCTTGGTACACGGCACTGTGGGAGTATTTTCTTAGGAGGTCTTTATCTGGATAATTGTGTTTTTTGTCTTATTGCTGAAAAGAAACTTAATTCTAAGATAATTTATGAAGATGATATCTCTTTAGCTTTTTTGGATATACATCCTGTGGCGCCTTTTCATGCTCTTGTAATACCAAAAAAGCATATAAGGAGCTTAAGTGATGTTGAGGATTTCAGTCTGGTTTCTCATTTATTATATGTATGCAATTTGGTTGCTCAAAGAGAAGGACTGACAAAGGGGTATAGAGTTGTAACAAACGTTGGAGATGATGGAGGTCAGACCATATTTCATCTTCATTTTCATGTGATAGGCGGTAGGCCTATGAATTGGCCACCGGGATGATAATTTTGAGGAGGTTGTTAAACTTTGCCAGAAATTCGTATTAACAAAGATGAATCAATAGACAGTGCTCTAAAACGATTTAACAAAGTGGTTCAGCAGGAAGGGATTCTTTCTGAAGTTAGAAAGAGAGAATTCTACGAAAGTCCTAGTGTAAAGAAAAAGAAGAAGAGGGCTGAGGCAGCAAAAAAAAGAAAAAAAAGATAATTTAAATTAAAATGAACTTTAGCCGCTTTGGCTCTCTTTTGGGGCAGCTGAAGCCTTTTTGGTCTCGCTTTAAAGGGGAAGAACTCTTTAGTTATTTGTTGATTGCGTTTTTGTTAGCAGCCCTTCTTTATAATTTAAGAGGGGTCTATCCTACTTTGACTGTGGGGAAAATGGTTCCTTTCGATGTAGTTTCTCCTAAAGATGCCCAGATTGTAAATAAAGTTGCTACAGAAGAGTTAAAAATTCAAAGAGAAAGAGCTGTACCAGATGTTTTAGTGGTAACATATGATAAATTTGGTTCTATTCATGATTCTATTAATTATTTCCTTTCAAATTTAGAATCTACAAAAAATCTTCCCGAAGCTCAAAGGGTTGCAAAACTTAAAGACATCGCGCCCTTTTTAACTGAGAGAGATATAGAGACGTTAATCTCATCAAATCCAAAAGAATTAGAAGCCGATACTAACAAAATTTTTGCGCTCTTGCAAAAGGAAGAAAGATTGGACGTGTTGTCTAATAGAGTAGCAAGTATTATTAGTTCTTTGAAGTTGGATCCAGATACTTCGCAGGCGTTTATGAATTTGATTTTAGGTTATTTCAGGATTAATGCGACTATAGACAATAAACTAACCAATGAGCTTAAACAAAAAGCAATTGAAGGGATTGCTCCAGTTGTAATTGATGTTAAAAAGGGGCAAATACTGGTTAGAAGTGGAGAGATCTTGACTCCAGAAAAAGCTTATTTGTTAAAAGAGCTGGGAATTATGGACAACCTTTCTGGAGTTAGAAATTTTGTTAGTCTATTTTTCTTTTCAGCGCTGATGTTATTTGCTTTTAGATTTATTGTTTATAATTTTTCACCGAAAATAACTCTTGATAGAGGACACTTGATAGTTCTTGGTGCTCTTTCTTCTGTTTATATACTTTTTGTTTTTGTTTTGTTTCCTATTTCGCCAATTATTGTGCCTCTTGCAAGTATTTCTTTACTTTTGTCTTTGATTTTTACTCCTGCTGTTTCTCTCCTTTATTCAGTTATATTGTCAATTTTGGTTTTCTTTTTTGGCAATTTTAGTCTTCTTGGCTTTTACATGGCGGTCATTAGCGCTTTTGCAGGTGCATTCTTTGGTAGAGGGATACAAAGAAGAGGAGATTTGTCTGATACGGCTTTTTTGTTTTCGTTGACGTTTTTTTTAGCAGTTTTACTTTGGGATGTCTGGAGCGGTATAAACGTGCTTGATTCCCTTAGCCAGTTTGCCTTTGCTATTGCAAACGGATTTTTATCATCGATTGCAGCAATGGGCGCGCTTCCTTATATTGAGAGCACTGTTGGAGTTCTTAGCCCATTGAAATTAATGGACCTATCAAATCCTAGCCATCCACTGTTAAAAAGGTTACAAATGGAAGCTCCTGGAACTTATCACCACAGCATAATAGTGGCAAATCTTGCTGAGACAGCAGCTGAAGAAATTAACGCTGACCCTTTGCTTGCCAGGGTTGCGTCTTATTATCATGATGTTGGAAAACTTAAAAGACCTCAATTTTTTGTAGAAAATCAAAAAAATGGCGTAAATTTACATTCAGAAATATCTCCCTGGTTATCTGCTACCATTTTGATTTCACATGTGAAAGACGGTGTAGAAATTGCCAAATCATATGGCATTCCAGACAAGATATTGGACATAATTTCTCAGCATCATGGTACAAGTTTGATTGTGTTTTTTTATCATAAGGCACTGCAATCGGGTTTTTCTGAAGTCGAAGAGAAAGATTTTAGATATCCTGGGCCCCTTCCCAAAACTAAAGAAGCTGCTATAGTAATGCTAGCGGATGCGGTAGAAGCTGCTGTGAGGGCATCATCTGGTTCAGTTTCGCCAAAAATAGATAGTTTGGTTGATAGAATTTTTAAAAACAAACTTGAAGATGGTCAATTAAGCGAATCGCCAATCACTCTTCAAGAGCTTCTTAGAATAAAAGAAGTTTTTATAAGATTGTTTATAGGATCTTTTCATCAAAGAATTGAGTATCCCGATCTTGCTAATCTCAATAGAAAATAATCTTAAAGCGTTGGAGGTTTTTTTACACTGAAAAATAGTGCGTTTCATTTTAATATATTTAATATAATTTTAAGGTTTGCAATTCTTTTATGAGTTTAGTATTATCTAAAAGAAAAAGGTATAAGTTAAACTATATCAAATTAAAAAAGGCAATTAAAGAATCTATGAATTTTCTTGGTGTAGGGGATTGTGAGCTTAGTTTATTGTTAACGGACAATAACGAAATTAGGATTTTGAACAAAGAGTTTCGTAAGAGTGATTGTCCTACAGATGTTCTCTCTTTCGAAGGGGATATGAATTTAGGCGTTTTGGGAGATATTGTAATCTCTGTAGAGAGGGCAAGGGAGGATTTTGTATCTGGTTCCTATGGTGAGATAATTCCTGAGGTTGCTAAAAAAAATTTTGAAAGCTACTTGCTTTGGCTTGTTATTCACGGGATCCTACATAATTTAGGATTTGACCACAACGATGATGTTAGCGAAAGAAAAATGAGATCTAAGGAGAGAGATTGTCTTGAAAAGGTCTCACAATATTTATAAAAGTTTTTATTTTGCAATAATGGGTCTTTTGATAGCTTTTAAAGAAGAGAGAAATCTAAAAATTCAGTTAACAATGTTTTTTTTACTGTTAGCTATTGGATTAATATTAAGATTTAAACCTATTGAATGGATTATTGTTTTATTGTCTTCATCTATTGTTATTGTTTCTGAGATTATTAATTCAGTTGTAGAAAGAATAATGGACTATATAAATCCAGAATTTGATGATAGAGTTAAGATAATAAAGGATATGTCTGCCTCATTTGTTCTTATTGCATGCCTTTTCTCTGTAATTATTTTTTTGATTTTAATTTTCAACCGATTTTTTCCATATATTTTTGGATTAAACAATTCTTTTAAGGATATTAAACTAACATGATAACTTATTTTCTTTTATCTTTGTTTTTAATAATTTGTTCAGCTTTTTTGTCATGTAATGAAACTGTTTTTACTAAAGCCAGTAGAATTAAAATTATGCAGTGGATTAATGACAAAGAATCCGGACACGAAAAAGCAGGATTTCTTCTAACACATCCTCAAGAAGTGATTACAACCCTTTTGCTATTGAATAACTTCGTTAATATAGCGCTTTCTACTTTGGTAACGTCTTTTATGATAGAGCTATTTTCTTTAAATAATATTGGTTCTATAGCAATTGCTGCTACTCTATCTGTAATTATTTCTTCGCTCTTTATTATTGTTATTGGTGAAATTGTACCGAAAACTATTGGTTACTATTTTGCCGATAAGTTATTTTTTGTTTTTATATTCTTCCTTTATTTTATGACTCATTTAAGCAGACCATTTGTTTTTGTGTTTACTTCTATATCAAGGACTTTCTTATTTCCATTTGGTATAAAAAACGTTAAAGGATTGCCGTCAATTACGGAAAGCGAATTGAAATATCTTGTGAACGTAAGTGAAGAAGAAGGGGTTATAGAAAAAGAAGAGAAAGAGATGATAAGTGGTGTTTTTGAATTCAAAGATAAAGTAGTAAGAGAAATTATGGTTCCAAGAATCGATATGGTATGCATAAAAAAGGGGACTACTTTGAGCGAAACTTTAGAAATTATAAGAAATGAAGGGCATTCAAGATATCCTGTTTATGATAAGGATATAGACAACATTGTAGGCATTTTATATGTAAAGGATATTCTTATGAATTTGGGTCCTTCTACTGATTATTCCAAAAGTATTGACTCATCGCTTAGAGAAGCTTACTTCGTCCCGGAAGGGAAAAATATTAGCGAACTATTCAGAGAGCTTCAGGCTAAGAGGTTGTACATGGCTATTGTAATAGATGAATTTGGGGGTACTGCAGGGCTTTTGACAGTAGAAGATCTGGTTGAGGAAATAGTAGGAGAGATAAGAGACGAGTATGATTTTGATGAAGAGGCGCTCGTGAAAGATTTTAACGAAAATAGTTTTATTGCAAATGGAAGATTAAGCTTGAGGGAATTTGCAGCCAAAGTTGAGCTTGATTTTGAGGATTTTATTGATGGTTACAATGAAGAAACGCTTGCAGGTCTTTTGTTTGCCCTCTTTGGAAAGATACCAAAAGAGGGCGATAAAATTTCGTTTAAAGGCATCGAATTCAAAATTTTGAAAGTGGATGGCAGAAGAATAAGGGATGTATTGGTTACCAAAGAGAAAGGAGATATAGATGAAGTCAAACAATAATACAAAATTTGTTTTCGTTACTGGTGGAGTTACCTCATCTTTGGGAAAGGGCATAGTTGTCGCTTCTTTGGGGAGAATATTGAAATCTATGGGTTTAAAAGTAAACGTTATTAAGCTCGATCCATATTTAAACGTAGACCCAGGCACAATGAATCCCTATCAGCATGGCGAAGTGTTTGTAACCGATGATGGAGCTGAGACTGATCTTGATCTTGGGCACTATGAAAGATTTATAAATACCAATCTTACAAAGTCATCTAATTTGACTTCAGGTATGGTTTATCAAGAAATACTTTTAAAGGAGAGACGAGGAGATTTCCTGGGAGGCACTGTTCAAGTTGTGCCACATGTAATAAATGAGATAAAGTCAAAGATCAGAGAGGCTGCAGAGTTGCTCAACGATGGTGGAGTTCTAATTTGTGAAGTTGGAGGTACAGTAGGAGATATAGAGGGAGAGCCATTTTTGGAGGCAATTAGACAGTTTAAAAAAGACGTTGGTAGAGATAATACCCTTTATATTCACTTAACTCTTGTTCCTTATTTAAAGGCTGCAAAGGAACTTAAAACAAAACCAACCCAACACAGCGTCAAGGAGTTAAGGAGCATTGGAATTCAACCAGATATAATAATACTTAGATCTGAAAAATCTATTAACAATTCCATAAGGGAAAAAATATCTTTATTTTGTGATGTAGAGCCTGAAGCAGTAATTCCTTTGGAAGATGTGAAGTATGTAATTTATGAAGCGCCAATTATGCTTGAGTCCAACAAATTAAGCAGACTGGTAACAAGTAAACTAAAGATTGAACCATACGTAGAACCGCAGTTGGATAGTTGGATCAGAATAGTTGAAATGGCTAAGAATTTGAAGAATACAGTTGAAATTGCTATTGCAGGCAAATATGTTGGATTGCCTGATTCTTATATTAGCGTAGTGGAGTCTTTGAGACATAGCAGCTTGCATTTGGGATATGAATTGAAAATTAGATGGATAAATACTGAAAATATTAACTCAATGGATGATGCAAAAAGAATGCTTGAGGGAGTAAAAGGCATCGTGGTGCCTGGTGGCTTTGGAGTCAGGGGAATAGAGGGGAAGATATTGGCAGCAAGATTTGCTCGTGAAAATAATATTCCGTACTTTGGATTGTGTTTGGGCATGCAGATTATGTGTATTGAATTTGCAAGAAATGTGCTTGGATTAGAGGGCGCAAATAGTACAGAATTTGATGAGAATACAAAATTTCCTGTAATTGATTTAATGGAAGAACAAAAGAGTGTGATTGATAAGGGAGCCACGATGAGGCTTGGAGCATTTCCCTGTAAGTTGATGGATAACACTCTTGCAAAGCGTGCCTATAACCAAGATTTGGTCTTCGAAAGGCACAGACACAGATATGAATTCAATAATATGTTTAAAAAAGAGTTTGAAGAACATGGCATGATTGCTAGTGGCATATTTGAGGAAAAAAATCTAGTAGAAATTGTAGAGTTAAGAGGTCATAGATGGTATTTGGGGACCCAATTTCATCCAGAATTTAAATCTAGACCCAATAAGCCTCACCCATTGTTTTTTGACTTTATGAAAGTAGCAATATCTGATAAATCTTGAGATAAAAGTTTCTGACTTTATAGTTTTAATTTTTAATTTTTAAACAAATAAGTATAGATTTGGTTATTTTTAGATTTTTATTTGGAGAGTAGAGATTTGGATATAGAGAAAGAAGTAAATTTGCTTTTAGATTCTAAAAACAGAATTGACAAAAACTTAATAGAAAAACTTATAGACGAAGCTAAGAATGCTTCAATGTATTCTTATTCGCCTTATTCAAAGTTTGCAGTTGGAGCTAGTTTGTTGTTAAAAAGCAGAAACATAGTTCAGGGTTGTAATATAGAAAATTCCTCTTATGGATCCACTATGTGTGCTGAAAGAGTAGCTTTTTTTAAAGCCATATCTTATGGAGAGCGAAGTTTTTTATGTCTTGCAGTATACAATAAAAATATTTTGCCATATCCGTGTGGATGTTGCCTTCAGGTTATGTCTGAATTTGTGGACAGTAAGTTCCCAATTATTTTGATTTCTGATAAAGAAAGAAGGATTATGAGTTTTTCGGATCTTTTAAGACATCCATTCAGCTTGTATAAATGACTAATCAGGTGATCTTTTTAAAGTCTTATCCTATTAAAGAAAATAGCTTTATTGTTAAAATCTTAACTGATAGTGAAGGTTCTTTGCCAGCTCTCCTAAGAGGTAGTAAGAAGAATATACTTAGAAAATTAATTTTTCCTGGCACACTTATGGATGTTGAACTTGTTAAAACAAAGGGAGAGATTATGATATTAAATGAGTATAGAATAATAAGATCGCCAAATATAAGTTCTTTTAGACAATCTATTTTGCTTTCTTCATATCTAGACATTATAGATAAAATTGCAAGAGGTCATTTTGAATCTGTTCAAAGAGTTTATACAAACATATTTTTTGAGGATGAAACTCAATTTAAAGATCTTGATTGGTTCATAAGATGTTTGAAGGAAGAGTTTTATTATGCTGGTTTTATGGATAAATTGACTTATGAAAAAGACGTTGGTGACTTTAAGACAATAAAGAGGCAAATAATTGAAATTTTAGGCTATTTACCAAAATCAATTAGGCTGATTGAAAAGGAATTTTATGAATAGAGTCTGGCTTTTTGAAGACAAATACTTTTTAAGGCTGTGGATAGCTCAGATTTTTTCACAGTTTTCTGATAAATTTTTGATGGCAGCCTTAATGATTGCAGTTTCAAATATAACCAGTACAAATATTAGCGTTTCTTCTCTTATGGTATCCTTTGCTCTCCCATCGGTAATCATAGCTCCTTTTATAGGAGTTTTTTTGGATAAAGTGGATAGAAAGATTATCCTGGTTTCAATTAATATCCTAAGAAGTTTGCTGTCTATTTTATTAGTTTTTTTTCTAGAAAATTTATTTGCAATCTATTTGTATAGTTTTTTAATAGCTTCATTGATTGTTATATTTGCTCCAGCAGAATTTGCAATGATACCAAAAACTGCTTCGAAAAAAAATTTGCCAGCTGCTAACTCGCTCTTTAACGTTACATGGGTAATGTCATTTATACTTGGTTTTGCAGCTATTAGCCCAGTTGTGTTGTTTTTTGGTATAAAAGTAGCAGTAGTGCTTGCAGCTATGTCTTATTTGGTGGCTGCTGTCGTTTCTTCAATTTTGCCAAATGACAGACCGCATTCAGAAGTAAAATATTGTTCTTTCAGGAAGGCTCTCTTTGATTCCTTTACCTATATAAAATCCTCAAAGCTCATTCAGGTTTTAATACTTGAACAATCTGTAGCAACTTCTTTGATGGGAATGGTAAGCGTTCTAGCTGTAGGTTATGTTAGAGAGGTTTTGCACCTTAGTGAGGCTAATTTTTCTATAATAGTAGTTCCTGCAGGGCTTGGAATGGTTTTAGGTTCTTTAATAATTGGGCACATTAAAACCCCAAATTTTAAAAATTCTACCATTGTAAGTATAGGAATATTGTTTGCCAGCTTGTGCTTGGTGCTAATGTCTATAATTACTCAAATGCTTATTATACCCATCATTTCCTTTTTGTTAGGTATTTCTAATGCTCTTGTAAACATTCCGATTCAATCTATGATGCAAAAGGTTGTAAAAGAATCTTTCAGGGGGAGAGTCTTTGCAATACTAAATATGTTTATTAGCTTTACTTCGACATTTCCGATTCTTTTTACGGGTGAATTAGCTGATATGTTTGGTGTAAGAATTTGTTTTCTAATTCTTGGTATTCTAACTTCATTTTTATATTTTTCTATGAAATCTGTTGCATTGGAGGCTGATAAGATTGAGTAAACTTAAAATACTAATTCTTGGCAGACTTTCTCCTGTTGATGGTAATTCAGTTTATGTACAGGAAATCAAAGAAAAACTTAGTGAAAGAGGACACAACGTCCATTTATTACTTTTTGACGAGGGTGAAGACGAAGAAGACAAGAGCTTTTTGCCCTATTTATTTAAAACCCAACCATACATTATGATCGCTCCTTCAACAATAAAAAAATTAAAGGACATTGTAAAAGCTGTAAAGCCAGATTGTATTCATATATCTTTGACACTGTCCTTCTTAGATTTTTTTATCCCGGATCTATTTGACGATATTCCTGTAATTGCCACATTTCATCCTCCTTTTGACAAAAACAAAACTCTTTGGGGGGTCTTTTCACAGGTTGTTTACAACGTTTATGCGCCCTTTTTAAACAATTATGATAAGATTATTACTCTTTCATCTGTGCAAAGCGACTTTCTAATAGAAAAAGGGGTGAAAAGAGAAAAGCTTCAAATAATACCAAACGGAGTAGACCCTATAAAATATTCACCGGGTTACTCTAATCTTAAGGAAAAGTTAGATGCTGACTTCCTTTTTCTTTATCTAGGGAGAATAAGTCCTGAAAAGAATGTAAAAGTATTATGTGAGGCCTTTTTAGAGAACGAGTTTCCAGAGAAGGTTAAGCTATTAGTTGTTGGTGACGGAATTGAACTTTTGAGATTAAAGAAAGACTTTGATTGCGAGAACATAATATTTTTTGGTGAAGCAAAACAGGATAGAAAACAGGAAATTTTTAGATCTAGCGATGTCTTTGTTTTGCCATCATCAATAGAAGGGCTTCCTCTTGCTCTTTTGGAGGCAATGAGTTTTAAATTAATGTGCATAGCAACAAATGTAGGAGCTACAAAGGATGCGCTTCATGATTCTGGAATACTGATTAATCCTATGAGATTAAAAGATGAATTAACAAATGCTTTAAAAATTAGTTATCAAAACAAAGAACTAAGAAATAAATTTTCGAGTAAAGCGAGAGAAAGAATTATAAGTGACTTTAATATATTTAGACAAATACAAATTTTGGAAGATGTCTACTATAATGTAATAAATTCAAGGGATTTTTTGAAGAATAACAAAGTTTAAATAAATAAATATTTTTTATCAAATATTTGGAAGGTGTGAAAATTAACCAAAAGAGAATAGAAAAGAAGAATATTGTATATTTTGGACAGGAGAAATCGGAAGAATTTAGATCAAGCATGGTATCTTTTATATTTTTTAATCTGTCAAAATACAAATCAATTTTATCTTCGATATTTATTCTTGTTTATTTTCTTGTATGGTTCTATGTCAGAAAGATTATAATAGTCCTTTATGTTTTCTCTATAATAATATTTTTTGTTTATCTTTTTTTTCTCATTAAGAAATTGAAAAGTAATAATAATATTAGCAGTTTAAAACAAAATGAAATAAAAAGAAATGACATTCCCTGTGACTTTAGCATTTTAATATGTGCTCACAACGAAGAAGATGTTATCGAAAATACTCTAAGAAAAATTACTGAGTTGGAAGGGAATTTTGAAATAGTAATAGTAGATGATAGATCTGAGGACAAAACAGGTAAAATAGTAGATGATTTTGTATTCACATATAAAAAGGAATCTCATTCTGGTAAGAAAATTAAAATTTTACATAGAGCTCCTGGTTCTAAACCTGGGAAATCGGCTAGTTTGAACGATGGGATAAAACTTTGTGTGGGCGATTATGTAATTATGCTGGATGCAGATTCATATTTTGCTGAAAAAGATGCCTTGCTTAAAATTTCTAATTTTATAAGCGAGTTTAAACCCGATGCAATTCAATTAAGAAAGGTTTCATCAAATCCAAATTATAATCTTATCTCCTATTTATCCTATCTTGAATTGTGTCTGGATTCTTTTATGCAAAAATCTAGAAACGCGTTTGGAGGGGCTGTTGAACTTCGTGGTACAGGAATGATTATTAAAAGAGATGTTTTGAAAGAAGTTCATGGGTTTGATGAAGAGTCTATTACAGACGATCTAGAAATGTCTTCGAGATTGTTCTTTAATGGAAAAAAGATAGTGTTTCTTGAAGAACCTTTTGTCTATGAACAAACTGTTTTTGATATCTTGTCTTGGTGGAGACAAAGGTTTAGATGGCTTGAGGGTTCACTCAGGAGATATATTAAATATTCAGCGCTTATCTTAAGAAGAGCGATCTTAAACAGGCCAAGTAATTTTTTAAAAGAAATTTCTTTTGAATCAACTAAATCTAACATTGATTTTTTTCTTTTCTTTATTTCAGAATTTTTGATACCTTTTTTTGCTATACTCTCTATATTTGAAGAATTGGGATTGTTGATTTTTGGGAAAGGTGATATTTTAGTATTTTTAGTTATTATTTTGTCTTATCCAGCTTTAATATTTCCAGTTTCAATGTATTTTTTAAAGGACTATTTTAATATGAGTTTTATAAGAAGAATTTTACTTTCTTTGTTTTTTTCTTGTTATATGTTGACCTGGATGTTTATAATGTTTTTTGTTTTTAAAAGAGTTTTGTTTGACAATAAACCCAGCATATGGGTTTCCCCAAAACGTTTAGGAGGTGTTTGAAATCAAAAAATTAAATTTTCAACAGATCATATTAAAACTTCAGGATTTTTGGACAAAAAATGGGTGTGTATTACTTCAACCGTATGATGTGGAAAAGGGAGCTGGCACGATGAACCCTTCGACCTTTTTGAGGGTTTTGGGGAAAGACAGTTGGAATACCTGTTATGTTGAGCCATCTAGAAGGCCTACTGATGGTAGATATGGGGAAAATCCTAACAGACTTCAGCACTATTATCAGTTTCAGGTTATATTAAAACCTGCTCCAACGTTTACTCAAGATATATATATAAGAAGTCTTGAAGCATTGGGCCTTGATGTAAAAAAACACGATATTAGGTTTGTAGAAGATGATTGGGAGTCTCCAACTCTTGGTGCTTGGGGTATAGGTTGGGAAGTGTGGTTGGATGGCATGGAGATAACCCAGTTTACTTATTTTCAACAGGCTGGTGGAATAGATCTTGATCCCATTTCTCTTGAGATTACCTATGGGTTAGAAAGAATAGCTCTTTATCTACAGGATGTAGACAATGTTTTTGACATAAAGATTAACGATAAAGTAACCTATCGAGATGTTCATTTTAACGGTGAAGTAGAGTGGTCAAAGTTTAATTTTGAAGAAGCTGATATTTCGATGCTAAAAAGGCACTTTGATGATTATGAACAAGAGGCTTTAAGATTAATAGAATTAGACTTAATAAGGCCCGCTTATGATTATGTGCTTAAGTGCTCGCATAATTTTAACCTTTTGGACGCAAGGGGTGCAATTGGAGTTTTAGAAAGGACACATTATATATCAAGAGTTAGAAATCTTGCAAAAGAGGTTGCAAAAAAAATTGTAGCTTTTGAGAAAAATAATAAAGAGAACAAAAGTAAAAATGTTTAATTTAAAGTTTATTATTTTAAAGAAAGAGAGGAAATGTAGATAAAGGTATGAAATACTTGTTGGAAATAGGCTGTGAAGAGATGCCGTTTAACTTTGCTTCAAGCGTTTGTGTAGACTTTAAAGAAATATTTTTAAGCAAATTTTCAGAGATATTTGATGGTAAAGATTTAGAAATGATAAAACAAAGCACAGAATGTTATGCCACTCCGAGAAGAATTGTCTTATTTTCTAGTTTGCCCGATTTTACTCCGGAAACAAAACAAAAAATAAAAGGACCTCCTGTAAGATTTGCTTACGATTCCAATATGAAGCCTATGCCTGCGTTGTTTAAATTTGTTGAAAAATTTAATATTTCTGTTGATGATGTAATGATTGATAAGAGCGAAAGTGGAGAGTATGTAGTATTTTATAAAACGGATAAAGGCTTGAAGATTTCAGATATCATCCCAAATATTTTGCCCAAAATAGTTTCAGAGTTGAAGATGCCAAAGAGCATGAGATGGGGGGCTGGAATTAGGTTTGTAAGGCCAATAAGATGGATTTTATCTATTTCTGACTCTGGACATGTAAAAGTCCATCTTGGAAGATTGGAATCGGATAAATTTACTTTTCTTGAAAGGTTTGCTCCAAACGAGCAGCATGAAGTAAATTCAATCGAAGATTATTTTAATATTATGAAAGAAAAAAATATTATCGTCGATCATAATGAAAGAGCAAAGATGATAGATTTTGAAATTAATAAAGTTTTGAATAAGAGCCAAAAAATTGTTTGTGATGAGAATCTTTTAAGAGAAGTGTTGTTTTTGGTTGAGAGTCCAAAAGCATTTTTAGGATCATTTAATTCTGAATTTTTGAATCTTCCCAGAGAAGTTCTCATAACTGTCATGGCAAGGCATCAAAGATATTTTGCTGTAGTAGATAATAATAACCAGATAATGCCAAATTTTGTAGGAATAATAAACGGTGTAAACAAGGATACGAAGATAGTTAGAGCGGGGAACGAAAAGGTTTTGAAAGCAAGATTGTCTGATGCAATGTTTTTTATGAAAAAGGATTTAACAAAAAAGTTAAGGGATAGATTAGACGATCTCGTTAGCGTTTCTTATCTTGAGGGATTGGGGAACTATCTTGACAAAACCTTTAGGATTAGAGAATTATCTCTTGCATTTAATAGGTTTTTTGACATAAATCTTGACGAAGAGCTAATAAAAAATTCTTCGACGCTTTTAAAGTGCGATTTAGTTACTCAGATGGTTTTTGAATTTCCAGAATTGCAGGGTATAATGGGAAGAATTTACGCTGAAAAAGAAGGAATCGATCCTGAAATTGCCCGTGCAATAGAAGAGCATTATCTCCCAATAAGCATGAAGTCTCCTCTTCCTACTACCTTATTAGGAAAGTTATTCTCTTTTTCTGACAAATGCGATCACCTATTTATGTCCTTTTTAAACAACTTAACTCCATCAGGTGCAGGTGACCCCTATGGTCAAAGAAGGGCAAGTGCAGGAGTATTGAGAATATTGATGGACATCGGTTATGAAAATGAACTTGAAGAAATATTTAACTTTGCTCTGAATTCTATTTCATATATAACCACACTCCCTTCAAGAGATATTAGCCAGTTAATTAGTTTTATGAAAACTAGGATGTCATCATTATTTATTGATATGGGTTATAGATATGATTTGGTTGACGCTGTATTAGACATTACTTCTTCACCTGTAAAAGCCAAAAGAAGATTGGACGTTCTTACTGAATGGTCTAAGAGAAAGGATTTCTTTGATATTGTAAGTACCATTATCCGACTTGGAAGAATTATTTCTGACAAAGAAGAGTTGGTAGCTTTTGACTCATCTTTATTAGTTGAAAGAGACGAAAGGGAGCTTTACGAAAAATTTATTAACAATAAAGATAAATTGGAAGATGCAATAATAAATAAAAAATACGATGAGATTCTAAATATAATTATTAACCTGTCTGGACCAATTCACACATTTTTTGAGAATGTGCTCGTTAACGTGGAGGATAAGAAAATTAGAGACAACAGAAAGGCATTATTAAACTTGATATCATTGCCATTTTTTAGGCTGTGGAATTGGAAAAAGATTGTAAGAAATCAATAATAACTTTCCTTATTAAGGAGTCAATATGAATATTCTAATATTATCTGATTCAACTGGTCACACTGCGCAGGCTGTAGCTGTGGCTGCAACAAGCCTTTTTCCTGATAATGCTGTGGATTTTCGAATTAAAAGAATTCCTTATGTAACTGATGATAAAAAACTTATTGAAATTCTAGAAAACATTAACCCAGAAGACACATTGATACTCTACACGATTGTTACCAGTCAACTAAGATCACTTTTGAAGGATGAAGTAGAAAAAAGATCTATAAAGGCTGTAGACGTTTTAGGTCAAACAATTGATGCAATAAAAACGTTTACAAGACAAAGCCCAATTGAAAAACCAGGAATTTTACACAAACTCGATACTATGTACTTTAGCCGAGTAGAGGCAATAGAGTTTGCTGTGAGATGTGATGATGGAAGGGCAAATGTAGGCGATTTGTTAAAAGCTGATTTAATATTAATTGGCGTATCTCGAACTTCTAAAACTCCACTTTCAATGTATATGGCACATCAAGGATACAAGGTTGCCAATATTCCTTTGGTATTAGGGATAGAACCGCCTAGTATTTTGTTTGAGTTGCCAAAGGAAAAAATAATTGGTTTGACTATTGAGCCAAATGCTCTTGCAGCAATAAGGGCAAAGAGATTGGAAAAAATGGGCATTACTGGTATGAAAGCATACATGGACATACGATTTGTAGAAGAAGAGCTTGCTTTTGCTAAAAATATTATGAAAAGGATTGGTTGCAAAATTGTGGATGCTACAAATAAGGCGGTAGAAGAAACTGCCACAGAGATACTTAATATTTTAAGCAACAATAGGATCTCTTAGAAGGTTTATACTTTCTCTTTGTGCTAAAATCTAATTTAGTAATTCAAAGTACAAAAAGGGTTTAAATTCTATTTTAGGAGGAGTGAGCATGGGGAAATGGGTATATTTATTTGAAGAAGGCAACGCTTCCATGAGAGACTTGCTGGGTGGTAAGGGTGCTGGACTTGCAGAGATGACAAACATCGGTTTGCCTGTGCCCCCCGGATTTACTATTACAACTGAAGTTTGTAATCTCTATATGGAAAAAGGGGAAAAAATCATCGAAGAGCTTTGGCCGATGGTTTTGGAAAATATCAAGATTGTTGAAGAAAAAACTGGGAAAAAGTTTGCTGCAAAGTCTGGGTTGCCCCTTCTTTTTTCGGTTAGGTCTGGTGCAAAGTTCTCAATGCCGGGAATGATGGATACTGTTTTAAACATAGGATTAAACGATGAAACAGTAGAATTGTTTAGTAAGGAATCTTCTAATCCAAGACTTGCTTATGATTCTTATAGAAGACTTGTTCAGATGTTTGGTGATATTGTTCTTGATATGGGTTTGCAGCCGTTTGAAAATGAACTTGAGAATATGAAAGCCAAAAAAGGCATTAAATATGATGTGGAATTAAGTGCTGAAGACCTTAAGGAACTTATAAAAAGATACTTCGATATATACAAGAGGTTTAATAAAGAATTTCCACAGGATCCATTTGTTCAATTGAAAATGGCTATAGAGGCTGTTTTTAAATCATGGAATGCTCCTCGTGCAATTACTTACAGAAAAATTAACAATATTCCAAATGATCTTGGTACAGCTGTAAACGTTGTTACTATGGTCTTTGGAAATATGGGTAATGATAGCGCTACCGGTGTGGCATTTACAAGAGATCCAAAGAAAGGCGACAAGGGTGTATTTGGTGAGTATTTAGTAAACGCCCAGGGTGAAGACGTGGTTGCTGGCATAAGAACGCCAAAGCCAATAATTGAGTTAAAAAAGGAAATGCCAAGCGTTTATGATGAACTTCTAAAGTTTTGTAAGGTCCTTGAAGAACACTATAAAGATATGCAGGATATAGAGTTTACCATAGAAAAAGGCAAACTTTATATGCTTCAAGTTAGAACTGGCAAAAGAACACCTGGTGCAGCCGTAAAACTAGCTATGGATTTTTTGAATGAAGGGTTAATTAACGAAGAAGAAGCAATTCTAAGAGTTGAACCTTCACAGGTGGACTTTTTACTTCATCCAAGAATTGATGTTTCCTCAAAGCTTCAGAGCATAGCAAAGGGCTTAGGAGCATCTCCGGGTGCTGCTACTGGTAAAGTGGTCTTTGATGCTGATCTTGCCGCTAAGATGAGCGATGAAGACGTAATTTTAGTTAGACCAGAAACTGTACCAGATGACATTCATGGTCTGGCTGCTGCAAAGGGTGTTCTTACCGCAAGAGGTGGCATGACAAGCCATGCTGCTGTGGTAGCTAGAGGAATGGGAAAGCCTGCTGTAGTAGGCGCTGAATCGATAAAAATAGATCTAAAAGAAAGGCTCTTTACTGTAAATGGCGAAACTGTAAAGGAATTTGACGTTATAACTATAGATGGAACTTCTGGAAATATTTTTAAAGGTGTTGCTCCACTTATTATGCCTGAACTTAGTGAAGATCTTAAGAATTTGTTGTCTTTGTCTGATAAATTAGCAAAGATTCAAGTTAGGGCTAATGCTGATACTCCAGAGGACGCGAAAAGAAGTTATGAATTTGGGGCAAAGGGTATAGGCCTTTGTAGGACTGAACATATGTTTATGGCACAGGATAGGCTTCCTGCTATGCAGGAGATGATAGTAGCCGAAACTATAGAAGAAAGAAAGGCTGCACTTGAAAAATTGCTTCCTATGCAAAGAGAAGATTTTTATGGGATATTTAAAGAAATGAAAGGATATCCTGTAATAATCAGACTTCTTGACCCGCCTTTGCACGAATTTTTGCCAAAAAGAGAGATCTTGAAAGAAGAGATAGCCCAGCATGAGAAAAATGGAGAAAAAGACCTTGTAGAGAAAAAGAAAAGACTTCTTAGAAGAGCAGAGGCTCTAAAGGAATCTAATCCAATGATGGGCTTTAGAGGGTGTAGGTTGGGTCTTGTTTATCCTGAAATAAATGAGATGCAGGTTAGGGCTATCCTGGAAGCAGCAGCAATGGTAATCAAAGAGGGCGATAAAGTCTTTCCAGAAATAATGGTGCCACTTGTGGGCCATATAAATGAAATAAGACTTGTCAGGGAAAAGCTTGAAGAAGTTGCAAAAGAAGTTATTTCAGAGCAGGGCATTCAGATACCATATCTATTTGGGACAATGATAGAACTTCCAAGGGCGGCGCTAAAAGCTGATGAAATAGCAAAATATGCTAGATTTTTCTCTTTTGGTACAAATGACCTTACTCAGATGACCTTTGGCTTTAGCCGAGATGATGCAGAAAGCAAGTTTTTACCGGTGTATTTAGAGAGAGGAATACTGCCTGTAAACCCATTTCAAACTCTTGATAGAGACGGAGTGGGCGAGTTGATGAGGATTGCTGTCGAAAGGGGAAGAAAGGCAAACAAGGAACTTGAAATTGGCATATGTGGTGAACATGGTGGAGACCCTGAGTCAATAGCTTTTTGCTATGAAATAGGCCTTGATTATGTTAGCTGTTCTCCTTTTAGGGTCCCGGTTGCTAGGCTTGCTGCTGCAAGGGCAACTATTCTTGCAAAAAGGCAGTATGAAGCCGATAAATAATATTTAATTAATTTTTTAGAATTTGATGCTGGTTTATAGAACTACTCAGGAAGAAAGAGAAAAAAGATATCTTTCAAAATTGGCGGCTCTTAGTTCAAAGACTTTGGGTCGCCAGACTCCTGAGCCTGAATGTGAATACAGAAATCCATTTCAAAGAGATAGGGACAGAATTATTCATTCAAAGGCATTTAGACGCTTGAAACATAAAACTCAAGTTTTTATTTCTCCTGAAGGAGATCATTTTAGAACGAGACTTACTCATGTTCTTGAGGTTTCTCAGATTTCTAGAACGTGTGCAAGAATTTTAGGTTTAAATGAAGATCTTGTAGAGGCAATAAGTCTTGGTCACGATCTGGGGCATACTCCATTTGGTCATATAGGCGAGGATGTATTGAATAGGCTGTTGCCTCCATTTAGACACGAGGAACAAAGTTTAAGAGTTGTTGACATTTTAGAAAAAAGAGAAGGGAAAGGGTTTGGGTTAAACCTTACTCAAGAGACAAGAGACGGTATTCTAAGGCATAGTATAAACGATAAAATTAAACCTATTACTCAAGAGGGCTTGTTGGTGAGATATTGTGACAAAATTTCTTATATATGTCATGACCTCGATGATGCAATAAGAGCAGGTTTATTGAAATACGATGATTTGCCCTCCTTTGTTAAAGAAATTGGCAAGACTCATAGTGAGAGGGTAGATACTCTTATTAGGCTTATTATTAGTGGATTTGACGAAGAAGAAGGATTTAAAGATGATGCAAAATTTATTGGTGTAATTAAGAGTTTAAGGGATTTTATGATGCAAAGCGTATATTCAGCAGAAATTCTAAGAAGAGAAGAAGAAAAGGTTACTAGAATGTTTAACTTTATAATAGAGTATTTGAAGTCAAATATTGACAAAATTTTGAATTTGCCTGAGGTGTATGGGTGGTATAATTCTGATTCAGAAAAATCAAATATTGCTATAAAGGATTATATTTCAGGCATGACTGATTCTTATATAGTCTTATATTTTGAAAAAAACTTTTTACCTTCAAGCTGGCCACTTAAGTTGGATTTCTAGCTAAATGTGTTAAAATTTTTATATTATTATATTGTAGTTATTTTTCAAATTAATTTCACTAAAAGGGGGTCAGTATGCTTTATCAGATTGCGTTGCATGTAAAAAGTTGTGATACATATAGGTTGGGGATTGCAATTGATCAGGTTGAAAAGCTTTACCAAAAGGTAAGTCCAGGATCTATATCGGTAATATTTCTTTTTACATTTGAGGGGATTGATTTGTTCTATAAGCGCATAGTTACAGAAGACCTTGTGAAGAGAATGGAAAATTTAAGTACTTATGGCGTAAAATTTAAGCTAGTATTACCCAATGCTGAAAAAGTAAAATCCGACGAGTATCCATTTTTAGATATTATTGATGCTGGTCTAATAGAACTGGTAAAGCTTTATAGATCAGGATATTTTTACATAAGCATATAAAGACTAATTTTTGGGAGTTTGACTATGCAAATTTTGATGCCTGAAGTAAACAAGGATAGTATAAGAAATAGATTGGTAAAATGGTTAAAAAAAGAAAACGATCTGGTAAAAGTTGGCGATGAGATAGCTTTGATTGAAAATCAAAGGGTGACAAGCGTTATAAAGTCTCCCTATTCTGGAAGGCTAATTAATATGCTTCAAGAAAATAGTTTTATAAATGTAGGTCAACCAGTTGCTGAGGTTGTAGATGTCTTATCTAATGAGAGCCCTTCTCTAGGTATAAATAAGGATTTGGAAACTCGAGTAGAAAAAGTAAAAATAGAACACAAAGAGGAACCTGAAGAACTTGTAAAAGTACATAGGGGAAATTTTTTGAAGCTAAAGATTAGGGTTAACGTTTTAAGAAGCACTAATTTTATTAGAAGAAATTCTATTACTCTTTCGAGTTATTTATTCTTCTGTGTTTTAAAATCATATATTAAATATCCCTTTTTTGGGCAAGATTATTCTATTAACTTTTTGGAGTTAACTGATAAAGGTTTAGAGAGTAGTTTTTCTTATTCAGATAAGTTACTTAAGAAAGTTCAGATTGAGGGGTTAAGATCTATAGAGGAATTTAAAACAGAAAAAGATGAAGTTGTAGATTTTTCAGCAAATGAAGGGTTGTATATAATCCTTTGTAAGGGTATTGAGTTGGATGAGGTAGAGTTAAATTTGAGCAGTAATACATCTGTGCTTTTAATTTCTGCTTATAATAAAGCAGAATTTGAAAATGAAGAGCCTGAGGATGAGCTAAGCATATTTTTTGAATGTATTTTTCAAAAAAACTTATCCTTTGTTTTGAATTTTATGAAACAATTAAGGGATTTTTTAATTAATCCTGAGAATTTAGTCATCTAAGTTTGTATTTATTTTATTTGTGGAGGAGATAAAGATGATTAGTGTAGTGGTATCGGGTATTGGTGGAAAGATGGGAAGAATGGTTTCTGAAACCATTTTAAAACAGCCAGACATGAAGTTGGTAGGTGGGGTTGACCCTGCTGTTGGCGGGAAAACTCTCAGCGAGTTATTTAAGATTGATGATCCTACTACTGTAAGTTCTACTATTGAAGACCTGTTGGTAAAAACTCAGTTTGACGTGTTGATAGATTTTACAAGGGGAAATGTAGCCCCGCATACTATTGAAAAGACTCTTGAATATAGGAGAAACGTGGTAGTAGGGACAACGGGAATTGATGGCAAAGAATTGGATCGCCTGGGCAAGATGGCAAATGAATTAAAAGTAGGATTTTTCCTGGCCCCTAATTTTTCTTTAGGTGCTGTTTTGATGATGGAGTTTGCTAAAAAGGCAGCTAAGTATCTGGATCATGCTGAAATAATAGAGCTTCATCACAATCAAAAAGCTGATGCCCCTTCTGGGACTGCTTTAAGAACAGCGTATTTGATGTCAGAGGGTTCAAAAGTTTTTAATAAAGATACTGTTCAAGGCGAAGAGAAGATAAAGTGTGCCCTCGGTGGAGAGGTAAACGGTATTAGAATCCATTCTGTAAGACTACCTGGTTTTGTAGCACATCAAGAAGTTCTTTTTGGAGGCGTGGGTGAAATTTTGACAATTAGGCATGATTCTTTGTCAAGAGAATCATTTATGCCGGGCGTGCTACTTGCAATTAGAAAAGTAAAGGACCTAAACGGTTTTGTAATAGGTCTAGAAAACTTGTTATAAATGGAATTAAGTTTTTATGGTAATAACTTTATCTATAAGTCCTCGCAGCTAAATTGACTGCGAGGTTTTTTTTAGATTTAAAGAAACTTAAAATTAGTTTTTTTTAAAAATATGAAAATTTTGTAGTTATTTTCTTATTAACATAAAATTAACATTATTGTGATAAATTAAGATGTGTATCTTATGCTAACTTTAAGGAGTGAAAGAGCTTAGTGTTCAAAAGAGCTAAGTTTTTGTTTGATTCTAGTTCTTTTAGGCTTGAAAATTTTTCTTTTTTTGACTTATTGTTAAAGTTTTCTGCACTTTTTCTGGTACTATTGCCTGCTTTGATTTTTATAGTTTTGTTTATAAATTCTTTACCTGCAATAGAACATTTGGGTTTTAGTGTGTTTACTACGAATAACTGGGATCCTGTAAACGATAAATTTGGTGTGATAGCGCCTTTGCTTGTAACAGTTATGGTTGGCGTTATTAGCACAGTTTTGGGTTTGATGATTTCAACTCCAATTGCCCTCTTTCTTTCATTTTATTCAAGAGGAAAAATTTCTTCTTTTTTTTCTACAGTTATAGATGCGCTTGCGTCTATTCCATCAGTGGTTCTTGGCTTATGGGCTATTTTTTATGTGGCTCCACACATTGATAAAGTTGAGACTATAATAAAAACTTTCTTTGGTTTTATCCCATTTTTAAATGGAGATCCTTCTCCATTTGGTCTTTTTACTACTATTCTAATCTTGACCTTGATGCTTGTCCCGATTCAGACGGTTTTGATCAAGGAATTAATAGTTTTGGTTCCTAAAAGTCTAATTGAGGCTGGTTTTAGTCTTGGAATAACAAAGTTTGAGATTGTAAAGGGTTTGATTCTGCCATTTATCAAAGAGGGAATAATAGCTGTAATTTTTCTCTCTCTTGCAAGAGGCATGGAAGAGACAATGGCTACAGCAATGCTTATTGGAAATAGACCTTTTTTCCCAAATTCTCTCTTTTCTCCTACCGCAACGCTAACAAGTATTATTGCAAATGAATTTGCGGAGGCTTTTTCTAGAATATATCTATCTGTTTTATTTGAGCTTGGACTTATTTTGTTTGTTCTTGTGTTTGTTACTAATGTTTTTGCTAAGCTCTTACTAAGGTTTTTGTATAGGAGGGCATAGTTTGAGATTTATTGTTGATAAAGTTTTTCAAGTTTTTACGCTTGGGGTGGCAATTTTTGTATCTTTAATTTTAGCCTTTATACTTTTTCAACTTATAAAAGATGGGATTAGTTCGCTAAGCATTAATTTTTTTACTGAAACGGCAAGGCCTGTAGGTTCTAGTTCAGGAGGATTCAAACAAGCAATTGTAGGTTCTATAATTATTGATTCAATTGCAATGATAATAATTGTTTGTTTATCTATTTTGGGAGGTCTATATTTGCACCTTTATTCTGGAAGTTTTTTTGCCAAGGTTCTAAAAGAATCGATGTCTTTGCTTCAGGGGACTCCAACAATTGTTTGTGGTATCTGTGTTTATTATATAGTAGTAAAGCAAATGGGACACTTTTCTGGTCTTGCTGGTTCGGTAGCGCTTGCGTTAGTTGGAATTCCATATATGGTGCTTGCAAGTGAGCAGATTTTTAATATGACTCCTACCCTTTTGCTTGAGGCGGCTTATTCGCTTGGTCTTTCTAGAACAAGGGTTATTTTTTTCGTGGTACTTAGGTTTGCAAAATTTCCACTTCTTGCTATTTCACTTTTAACTCTTGCACGAATAGCCGGTGAAACAGCTCCGCTTCTTTTTACAGCTTTTGGAAATAGCTTTTTAGAGTTAAACCCTACAAGGCCAATGGCTGCAATACCGTTGCAAATATTTATATATGCAATCTCGCCATATGATGAATGGCACAGATTAGCCTGGGCTGGAGCCTTAGTTCTAATAACTTTTGTTACAGTTTTGAGTATAATTTTAGGTCGTTATAGAAGACTCGGAGAGTAGGCGAAAGATATGATAAAGATGAAATTGCAGGATGTTCACGCTTTTTTTGGGAAGAACGAAGTTTTGAAGGGCATTAACCTTGATATTTATGATAAGGCTGTTACAGCAATAATTGGTCCTTCTGGATGCGGGAAAACAACGCTTTTGAGGTGTTTGAATAGAATGCACGAACTCGATAAAAATGCATCTGTTAAGGGGAAAATACTTTTAGACAATGAGGACATTTTCAAGATGGATTTATATAAAGTGAGAAGAAAGGTTGGAATGGTTTTTCAAAGACCTAATCCCTTTCCCTTTATGTCCATACAGGATAATGTCCTAGCAGGATTTTTGATGAGCGGAAAAAGACTTTCAAAAAAACAAAAAGAAGAAATATGTGAAAAGAATTTAATTAGAGTTGCTTTGTGGGAAGAAACTAAAGATAGGTTAAAAGATCTTCCAACGAATCTTTCAGGCGGTCAACAACAAAGGCTTTGCATTGCAAGAGCCCTTGCAAACGATCCCGAAATTATCTTGATGGATGAGCCTACATCGGCACTTGACCCAATTTCTACTGCAAAAATAGAGGAATTGATAGTAAATCTGAAAAATGAGATAGTAATTGTCATAGTTACACACAACATGCAACAGGCAGCAAGAATTTCTGACTTTACTTCATTTATGTATCTTGGAAGTTTGATAGAATATGGTGTAACAGAACAGATATTTAAAGTTCCAAAAGAAAAGCTTACAGAGGACTATATAACTGGCAGATTTGGTTAAGAAAGAGAGGTGTATCTTTGGAGAGACATTTTGATATAGAAATCAGGGAATTAACAAAAAAGCTTTTCGAAATGACAACTCTTGTAGAGAGAGCGATAGATCTGGTAATTCTTTCCATTCTGGAAAGGGATTCAAGAATTGCTCAAGAGGTCATCGAAAGCGAAAAGATTACCGATGAACTTGAGATAGATATAGAAGAACAGTGTATGACTATGTTGGCGCTTTATCAGCCGGTAGCAAGGGATCTTAGATATATTGTTATGATTATGAGAATAATAGTAGATCTTGAAAGGATGTCTGATGAGACGAAGAGCATCGCTGTTTCTGCTATAAATTTGTTAAAGGATCCTCCAATTGAACTCTTTATGCAAAAAATTCCTGATATGGCTAAGAAAGTAAAGGTTATGGTTAGAAATGCCATTACCTCACTTGTGGAAAGAAACGAAGAGATGGCACTTAGCGTAATAGAAGATGATGATGCTGTAGATGAGGATTATCACAATATACTACAAAATTTAAAAAAAGAACTTGCTGAAAGGCGTTTTAACTGTGAGAGAATTATTGATTGGCTTTTTATTACCAGACATTTTGAGAGATTGGGGGATCATGCCACAAATATTGCAGAGGACGTTTTGTATATTGTAAGAGGAAAAAATGTAAAGCATATGAAGCCTTAACTGAAATTAAATTTAGCTGTGAGGGGAGTTTAGTCTTAAAAACTAAAGGATTTTTAGTTTGAAGTGGGGAGATGCAATTATGAAAATAAGAGTAACAAATGAAGCAAAAAAGTTTATTCAAGCGAGAACAAAAGGTACAGCTTACATTATAATTAGTGCACCTATAAAATATTGCGGTGCTTGAGCAGATCCAGAGCCTAGCAGTTTGCAGGCAAGAATAGTGACGCCGGATCAAATTAACAAATTTAAGCATGATCTGATTTTTTGGGAAGAAGGAATAAATGTGTACATTGATTTCCTTACAGATAAATACTTTGGTCAAATTGATCATGTTTTAGATCTTTGTTATGATGATGTTACTGAAGTTCCATATTTATGTGTAAATCCGGATCCAAGACTTCTTATGGATCTGGCAAAAGTCTAAAACATAACTTAAGGAGGTAAAGATGAAAGTTTTAGTTGCTGTGGACGGTTCAAAACCCTCAATGAAAGCTGCCGAATTTGCTTTGAATTTGGCAAAGGAACACAAATCGGTCGAAGTAATACTTATGACAGTAGGCTGTTCATATGACTGGACATATGTTAGCGATGATGTTTTTGTGGATCCAGAGAAGATTAATGAAGCCTGTGATTTGGCTTTTTCAAAAAAATTGGATGAAGCTAAGAAAATTTTTGATAATAGTGGAGTGAATGTAAAGGCTATACTGATATCAGGTGGCGACCCTGCAAAGGAAATTTTAAAATATGCTGAAGAAAATAATGTTGATAGAATTGTGGTTGGAAATAAGGGTTTAAATCCTTTGTCTGGGCTTTTGGGCAGCGTTGCTTATGCTATATTAAAAAATGCAAAGGTTCCAGTAATTCTGGTTAAATAGAATAAATTAAACAAAAACTAAATAATATTTTAAGGGCTATTTAGCTTGAAGGTATTCTTTTATTTTTTAGGGAGTGAGTAAAATAAGCGCCTTTACATCATTGGGTGAATACTTATCTTTTTTAGAAAAGAAAAATGAGTTAAAGAGAATAAAAGTTGAAGTTGACAGATACCTTGAAATAACGGAGATTGCAGATAGATTTGTAAAGGTAGGAGGACCTGCTCTTTACTTTGAAAGGGTAAAAAATTCTAATTTTCCTTTGGCTATTAACATTTTCGGTACTTGGGATAGAGTGATAAGTGCAATAGGAAATCCTGAAGACATTGCTAAAAGGATTGAAGAATTGCTTAAGTTTCCAACTAAGAAAGTTGGTTTTTGGGATGCTTTGAAATCTTTACCGGATGTTTTGGGACTTATAAATATAAAACCAAAAATTGTAAATAAAGCTCCGTGTCAGGAAGTAATATTAAAGGGTGACGAAGTAAATTTAGGCGATCTACCAATACTACATTGCTGGCCACTTGATGGTGGGCCGTTTATTACTCTTCCGCTTGTTATTACTCAGGATCCAATAACAAAAGAGAGAAACCTTGGGATGTACAGGATGCAAGTGTTTGATAAAAATACGACAGGTATGCACTGGCATCACCATAAGGATGGGGCAAGACACTATTCAAAATTAAATCCTGGTGAGAAAATGCCTATTGCAGTAGCTATTGGCGCTGACCCTGCTACTATTTATGCTGCTACGGCACCTTTGCCGCCAAACGTTGACGAATTTGTTTTTGCTGGTTTTTTGAGAGGTTCCGGTGTAGAGATGGTTAAAGCTGTAACTTCAGATTTATTGGTGCCGGCTCAAGCTGAATTTGTGTTAGAAGGTTACGTGGTGAAGGGAGAACTTAGACGAGAGGGGCCATTTGGAGACCATACTGGATTTTATTCTTTGGAAGACGATTTCCCTGTTTTTCACGTTGATTGTATTACTCATAGAAAAAATCCTATTTATGTAGCTACTATTGTGGGAAGACCTCCTATGGAAGATGCATATCTTGGCAAGGCTACTGAAAGAATATTTCTTCCTATGCTGAAGATGACTTTGCCTGAGATAGTGGATATAAACTTGCCAATTGAAGGGGTATTTCATAATTTGGCAGTAGTTTCAATTAAAAAGCAATATCCAGGGCATGCGAGAAAGGTTATGCATGCGCTGTGGGGACTTGGTCAGATGAGTTTTACGAAATTTATTATAGTAGTTGATGAAGATGTAAACGTACACGACATGTCCTTTGTGAGATGGAAAGCGCTTAATAATGTAGATCCAGAAAGGGATATTGAAATTGTAAAGGGTCCAGTGGACGTTTTAGATCACGCTGCTCCCTATCCGAGATTTGGTTCCAAGATGGGGATAGATGCAACAAGGAAGATGAAAGAAGAGGGGCTTGTAAGAGAATTTCCTCCTGATATTGTGATGGATAAAAAGATAAAAGATTTGGTGAGCAAACGTTGGAAAGAATATGGATTTTAGCATTGATTGAAAGGAGTTTGGGAATATAATAAATCAATTTATATTGAAACTAACGAACATTCTCAACGATATAAGAGTGGAACATACTGTTTTTTCACTGCCCTTTTTATTAGCCTCTGCATTTATAGCTTCAAATGGTTTTCCTGAAATTGATAAATTAATTCTTATAATATTGGCACTTTTGTTTGCAAGGGCTGCGGCTATGTCCTTTAATCGATTTGCAGATGCAAATATTGACAAATTCAATCCAAGAACCGCAAAGAGATCTATTCCAAAGGGTGCAGTGAAAAGAAAAGATATGTTTTTGTTTGTATGTTTTTGTTCGGCAATGTTTATTTTAACCTCGTACTTTCTTGGAAATTTGACATTTTTGCTGTCTCCTGTAGCACTTTTTATAGTTTTTTTCTATTCATATACGAAAAGATTTACTGCACTAAGTCATATAGTTTTAGGTCTTGCCCTAAGTCTTGCACCTGGTGGAGCGTGGATTGCATTGAGAAATGATTTTGGTTTAGTCCCGTTTTTTATGATGTTTGCTGTAGTTTTCTGGCTTGCAGGATTTGACGTTTTGTATTCTCTTCAGGATCTAAAATATGATATAAAACAAGGACTCCACTCTATACCTGTTGCAATAGGCGAGAAGAATTCTTTATATGTGGCAAGGTTTTTTCACTCCCTTACCATACTCTTTTTGTGCCCAATAGGAATATTGGCTCAAATAAGTTTCGTTTACTATCTAGGCTTAATTATATTTGCAGGCCTTTTGCTGTATGAGCATTCCTTGGTAAAGCCAAACGATCTTTCTAAAATAGATGTTGCTTTTTTCAACGTTAACGCTATTTGTTCATTTATATATGCTTTTTTTGTAATTTTTTCTGTTTTAATAAAATAATACTACTAAGGTGGATAAAGTTGAAAAAGATTGTAATAGGTATTACTGGAGCTAGCGGCATTAGATATGCTTTAAAAATAATTGACGTTTTAAAAAGAGAATGTGATTTGTGTGTGATATATACTAGGGCAGCAAGACTTGTGATGATGGATGAAGAAGGTATTGACATTAGTGAGATAAAAGAGAGACATGGCGATGTAAAGTTTTATGATGAAAGTGATTTTAGTTGCAAATATGCATCGGGCTCACAAAGACCAGATGCTGTAATTGTTTGTCCCTGTTCTGCTGCAACGCTTTCAAGCGTTGCCAATGGTTTGTCTTCAAATCTTTTGGAGCGCGTTTGTGATGTAGCCCTCAAAGAGGGTGTAAAGCTAATTTTAGTTTTTAGAGAAACGCCTCTAAACTTGATTCATATTGAAAATATGAAAAAGGTTGCTATGGCAGGAGGTATTATTTTGCCTGCCTGCCCAGGATTTTATAATAAACCAAAATCAGTAGAAGATATGGTAGATTTTGTGGTAGCGAAGACCTTAAAGAGGATAGGAATTGACAGCGAACTTTTAAAACCCTGGGAAGGTGACAATAAATCTTAAACTTTAAGGAGAGTAAAAAATGGGAAAAGTTTTTTTAGTTGGTGCAGGTCCTGGGAATGATGGACTCTTTACTATACGAGGGATGAATATTTTGAAAAAGGCTCAAGTTCTGGTTTTTGATAGACTTATTCCCAAAGAGCTATTACAGATGGTTCCAGAAAGCTGTGAACAAATTTATGTAGGAAAAGAATCGAGCAAACATGCAATGAAGCAAGATGATATAAACAAGTTGCTTGCTGATAGGGCATCTGAGGGCAAGTTGGTAGTCAGGTTAAAGGGAGGGGATCCATTTTTATTTGGTAGGGGAGGAGAAGAGGCTTTGTATCTTAAAGAAAGGGGTATAGAGTTTGAATTGGTTCCAGGAATTAGCGCGGCTTTAGCTGTACCTTTGTATGCAGGAATTCCTGTTACACACAGAAAGGTTGCTTCATCATATGCTATCTTTACTGGTCATGAGGACCCTACCAAAGAGGACTCTACTATTGATTGGGAGCACTCTCTTGGGGCAGATACTCTTGTTTTCTTTATGGGGGTAGAGAGGCTTGATAAGATAGTAGAAAAGATAATTGCTGTTAGAAAGGATAAAGAAATTTCTTGTGCACTTATTCAAAACGGCACTCTTCCCACTCAGAAGGTAGTTGTTGGAAACTTGTCAAATATAGTAGAACTTGCTGAAGAAAATTCAATCAAACCTCCTGCACTGTTTGTGGTTGGAAATGTCGTAAAATTGAGAGATGATCTGACATGGTTTGAGAAAAAATTATTGTTTGGAAAAAGAGTTGTAGTAACCAGATCAAGAATAAAAGCAAGTCTATTAAGTGAAAGGTTAAAGGAAGAAGGAGCAGAGGTATTTGAGATACCTGTTATAAAGTGTGTTCAAATAGCCGATCAAAGCGAATTTGATTTTATTTTTAATAACTTATGTAGTTATGATTTTATTATTTTTAGTTCATCAACGGGAGTAGATATCTTTTTTGAAAACCTGTTTAGATCTGGATATGATAGCAGGTGCATAAGATCTAAGATTGCTGTAATAGGTGATGGAACTAGTGAAGCACTTTTGAAATATGGGATAAGGGCGGATATCGTACCTGATAAGTTTGTGGCTGAAAGCCTTGTCGACAGCATTGAAAAAACTAATGAGCCTAAGAAAATTTTAATACCGAGGGCAAAAGAAGGCAGAGATGAGCTAGTAAGAGGTTTGTTGGAAAAAGGGTATGTGGTAGATGATTTTCACATATATTCTGTACAACCTGAAAAAATTTTAAAGGATGAAGTTGAAAAGGTTTTTCAAGACGAGAAAGAAACTTTTATAACCTTTGCAAGCTCTAAGACAGCTGAGTATTTTTATGAATCACTTGGGGAGCACAAAGATATAGCGCTTAGAAAAGCTAAAGTAGTGTCTATTGGGCCTATTACTTCTGAGAAAGCGAAGAATTTGGGATTTAATGTAGTGGCTCAGGCAGAAGAGTACAACATAAACGGATTGGTAAAGGCTCTAATAGACTACGTAAAAAAATGAGCTAATAGGAATTTTTGGAGCTTTTTTTAAAATATAGGAGAACTGATAACAAAACAAAGCTTATAAAGTTCCACAAAACTATTGGCATTTGGAATATAGAGAGGCCATATATTACCCAGCAAAATACTCCTATCCACATCATAACTAACATTATGAGGGATATGTCATTTGTTGAGCGCGTCTTCCATGCCTTTATTACCTGTGGCACAAGAGAGCTAGTTGTAAGCATTCCGGCAAATAATCCAAGATATGTTTCAAACATAAGAATATTATAACTTAAAAGATTTTTTGTTAAAAGTGAAATAAAAATTAAGTTTACTTTTATTGTCAACTATTTTATAATATTAATCATGGAGGTGATATATATGTGGTGTTCTGGTCCAGGATTTTATGGTCACGGCTTTTATGGAATGCCGTTTTTTGGTATGCTGTTTCCTATATTTTTCCTTGCAGTTTTAGTTTTTGCTCTTTTCTACTTCTTTAGACCAACGATGAGTAGATGCTCTGTGCTTAGTAGTAGCACTTCAAACGAAGAACTTATAAAGGAGATAAATAGCTTAAAGGAAGAGATAAAGAGGTTAAAAGAAGAAAAATAAATTTTTTCGAAGTCGAAGGGCATTGGTCATAGAATTGGTCAATGCCCTTTTTTATTGTAAATTTAACCTTTTAGATGTAAAATGGGCTTAGTGTACTTAGAATAAGTAAAAAAGGAGTGAAAGGTATGTATAGGCCATATAATGATGAGCTAACGAGTAGAACAGTTGCTCTTGACGTATCGGGATTTTTTAGAGGAGTATTTACGTGGATGTTTTTGGGGCTCTTGTTTACAGGAGTGATTTCATATTTAGTAGCATCAAACGATTCAATTTTAAGGTTTATTTTGAGTAACCCAATCTTGTTTTATGGGATAATTGCTTTGCAATTTGCAGCAGTGATAACCCTTTCTGCTGCTATTACAAAGCTCCCTGCTGAGGTTGCAGAGTTTATCTTCATATTGTATTCTACTTTAACTGGAGTAACCTTTTCGACGCTATTTGTAATTTATACTTCTAGTTCCATAGCTTCTACCTTTTTTGTTACTGCTATATCTTTTGGCGTAATGGCTCTACTTGGATACACAACAAAAGCAGACCTGACTAAGATGGGAACATTTATGATGGCTGGGCTTATTGCAATAATAATAGGTTTTATTATAAATATTTTCTTGCACAGTAGCGCTTTGGTGCTTCTTTTGTCTGTAGTAGGCGTGATTGTCTTTTTGGGACTTACTGCATATGATATGCAAAAGCTTAAAAAGATATATGCTGCTGGCCTCTTTGACGAGAGAAAAGAGACAGTACTTGGTGCTCTTACATTATATTTGGACTTCATAAACCTATTTCTTATGCTGCTGAATATAATGGGAAATAGAAGAGACTAAATTTTTATTACTAAAAAATTTTTAGGAATTGGCTATAAAATATTTTTGTCCATTCTGCAAAGCTGAGTTGCCAGAAGATTTGGAAATCTGTCCCTTTTGCAAAACTGATTTGAGGGATAATGTTTCTTATGATGATAAGATAATATTGTCTTTAGACCATCCAATACTTGATGTTAGAATGTTATCTATTAAGTTGGTTGGAGAAAAGTGCATAAAAAAGGCCTTGCCAAAACTATCTGATCTTGCAAACAAATCAAGCGATCCGTTGGAGCTAATTGCTATATACAAGTCTTTAAAGCAAATTGGTTCAAGTGAAGCTAATAAGATAATAGAAAAGATAAGACAAAAGAATAATAAAATTGTGAACAACTATATAGATGAAATTACATCTTGATTGTATAGTTTGTTTTCAAAAACAAGCTCTCTTTGCTACAAAAGATTTGGATGAGAGCTTGCGGGCAAAGATATTAAAGAAAGTGATGCTTTTTCTGTGTAATGCTGATTGGGAGACTTCTCCTGATGAGTTAGCAAACGAGGTTCACTTTATTATAAGAGAGGTCTCTGGCTTATCAGATCCATATAAAGAAGTTAAAGAGAGAAGCAATAGAATTGCTCTTGAGATGTGCCCTGAATTAAAAGAAATTTTGGATAGAGAAAAATTTGAAAATAGGCTTTATACGGCTGCGAAGCTAGCTATTGCGGGAAACATAATAGATTTTGGTCCCTCTAATGAGTTTGATCTTAAGAACACTGTGAATGAAGTAATGAACAAAGATTTGGCTATTGATAACTTTGATAGTCTTAAGAAAAAGATAGTTTCTTCTGAAAGACTACTCTACTTTGCAGACAACGCAGGAGAGATAGTCTTTGACAGGATATTTATTGAAGAGATGTTAAGAACAAGAGATAGGCCATTTAAACAAATTAGCTTTGTAGTAAAGAGCGGACCTATAATAAACGATACAATGTTGGAAGATGCTTGTAATGTAGGAATTGACAAACTTCCTAATGTTAAATTCTTAGAGATTTCAAACGGAGAAAAGAATAGTGCTCCCTCAAGAAGAAGCGATGAAGTGAGAAGATATATAAATGAACATGATATAGTAATTTCAAAAGGGCAGGGGAATTTTGAGGGATTAAGTGAGTTTCATAATATTTTCTTTATGTTGATGGCAAAATGTAACATAATAGCAAAGGAACTTGGAGTTGATATAGGAAGTAGCGTTATAAAATATAAGAAATAACTGAAAAATTTTTTGTTCCAAAATTGCTTCTTGAAGAAAGGACAGTGTGAATAATGAGAATAAAGGTTTATAAGGAATTTAGCTTTTCTGCTGCACACAAGCTAGTAGATTATAAAGGCGATTGTGCCAATCTTCATGGGCATACTTACAGGTTAGGAGTCGCAGTGTCTGGACCTATTGGAGAAAACTCTATGGTAATAGATTTTAAAATCCTTAAAAATATTGTAGAAGAAAGGATAATTTCTAAATTGGATCACAAATACTTAAACGATATTATATATAACCCCACTGCCGAGAAGGTTTGTGAGTGGATATTAAACGAATTAAAAGATTCTGTACCTGAAAGCGTAAAATTAGAATTTGTAAGGCTTTGGGAATCAGAAACATCTTATGTGGAGATATCTGTATAGTGATAGCGATTCATTCTATATTTGAAAGCATATCAGGGGAAGTAGGATTTATGCCTCAGGGTTCCTGGTGCACAATAGTAAGGCTTCAAGGGTGTAATTTGAGATGTAGATGGTGCGATACAAAGGATTCTCAGAGCATTGAAGCTAAATATATGCTTTCAATTGATGAGGTTATAGATAGGTGCAAAAACCATAAGGTGCTCATTACTGGGGGAGAGCCACTTATTCAAGAAGAAACTCTCAAGTTGATAGATCGCTTGATAGAGAGACATCACTTTGTTCAGATAGAAACTAATGGAAGTATATTCTTACCAAGTGGTTATTCGTCCGATTGTGGTTGGGTGGTGGACTACAAGGGTCCGTCTTCTGGGATGATGGACAGGATGCCTTCATTTGAGGAGTTTATAGATAACTGGATAGAGCACAGGGTTATAGTGAAGCTAGTAGTGGACAACTCTAAAGAGGATCTTGAATTTGTTTTTCAAATCCTTTCAAAGATGTACGGTCTTTTTCAATTTGCGATTAGCCCTCTGGATGCAAAGGGAGAAAAGATCTTAGATATTGTAAACTTTATTAGGGAGAGGGACGAAAAATTATTGGGCGATCTGATATTTTCAATTCAGATGCACAAGGTTGTGGGGCTTTTGTAGGGGGTTTGGATTATTCAGTAATTTCTAATTAATACCTCTGTTATCTTGCCCCTTCCTTTTGCGTTTGAATTAATAGCGCGCGATGCAAAGACCTTTTTAATATTGTATGATTTGTATAGCTCGTTTATAACTTCCGTATCAGAATTGGAGAGTAAAAATTTTGCGCCTTTTTTGTCAATTTCATCGCAAACAGCTTTGAGCTTAAACTGCATGTCAATGTTAAATCCTTCTTTTGTGTATGATGTGAAGCTTGACGTTTTATTTAAAGGAAGATATGGGGGATCAAAATAGACAAAGTCGCCTTTTTTTACGTAGTTTAATATTTCAACAAAATTTTTACAACTTATCTGTGTATTTTTTAAAATTTTCGAACAATTGAGAATATTTTCTTCATCAACAATTTTTGGGTTTGAATAATTTCCAAAAGGTACATTGAATTGACCCTTGCTATTAACCCTATAGAGCCCATTGAAACAAGTTCTATTTAAGTAAACAAAGCGGCTTGCCTTTTGGACATCTGACCAATTTCTATAGCTTGCATTCCTGTCAGCGTTTCTAATTTTTAGGAAATATTCTTTCGTATTTATGTGTTTGCGTAAATCGGCTATTAACTGTAGGGGATTATTTTTTACTACATTGTATAAATTTATCAATTCTTCATTTGTATCAGAAATGTAGGCATTTTCAGGTTGTATTTCAAAGAAAACAGCGCCGCCTCCTATAAAAGGTTCGAAATAGCGATTGAAATGTTTGGGCATGTTTTCTTTAATTATCGAAATTAACTGCCTTTTCCCTCCTGCCCATTTAACAATCGGATGAGCCTTTAGTTTTTCTTTATAATTTTCTTTTTCTAAAACTATTGGCATAGCACCTCATTTTATTTTCTAAATTTATCTTTGACAGCTTTAGTAAACAAAAATCTCAAGAATTACTGATAATGCAAGAAATTAACAATCTTTTTATTGCTAAAAAGTGAGTAATATGTTTGTAAATTATAAATTGTATAAAATAAATTATTCTATAGTAACTCTTCTCATTTTTTCTTCCATTCCACCTTCTTTTCTGACTTGAAGTTCTCAGTAAAATGAAAGCAAAATCTTCGTTCCCACATCGGGCGTGCTCTCTATTTCAATCCTGGCATTGTGCAGATCTAAAATTTCCTTTACAAGGCTTAGGCCCAGTCCTAAACCTTCAATTTCTTTTGACCTGGAAGGATCTGCCCTATAGAACTTGTCAAACACCCTTTCAAGCGATTCTTTTGGTATTCCGATACCACTATCGACTATCTCTACGCGTTTTTCTGGATGAATGAAAATATCTATCGTGCCGCCTTCTCTATTATACTTGATTGCATTGTCTATAAGGTTTAAAAAGACCTCCATAATTAGCGTTTCATCAGCATCAATCAAAAATGTATTGCCTTGTATGTTGCAAATTAAACGTTTCTTTTCTATTTGATCTTTTAATAGTGTGACTGATTTATGAATTATTTCTTGTATATCAAGAATTCTCTTCTCCAGAAGCTGTGTGTTTTCTATTTTTATAAGCTTGAACAGAGTGTTTATAATGCTTTTCATGTGTTGGGCTCTTTCTTTAATCTGTTTAATGGTATTAATATATTCTTGTATGCTTCGTTGTTTTCTGAGCGAAATCTCTGTTTCCATCATTATTACGCTAAGAGGAGTTTTTAATTCGTGAGAGACGTCTGAGACAAATTGTTTTTGTTTAGTAAAAGCATTATCAAGTTTTTTGAACGTTCTATTAAAAGAAATAGCAAGAGGCTTGAGTTCATCTACTACATTTTCGTCGATGTGGCTCTGGAATAGATTAGATTCTGAAAGTTTACTTATTGTGTAAGAGATCTGTTTAATTGGCTTGAGCATTATGTTTACGATAAATAGGCTACCTAAAGCGCTCAATAAAATTGCCCCAAAAATTGATAAAAGTAGTACGCTTAAGTAAGTTTGGAGCAAATCTATTCTATTTTCAATGTCTTGAGCACATTCTATTAAAAGATGTTCATTATTTATAGTTATATTGTATGGTACGATTCGAAGGATTCTATTTTTAAAGTAGAAAGTTTTTGCCGAACCTACAATAGGCAAATTATCAGATCCTAAGGATTCAGATTTTTCTACAATTTTTGAGTTCTGAATTATCTGGAAATACTGATTTGAGTTTTTTGAATATTCTTTTAGAATCTCATCAGAAAACTGTAAGTTTATGCCGTTGTCTTCGTCTATAAGAGTAGCTATTGCCTTAGACTTTACAATAAGAGCATTATCAATTGATTCTAGAACGATACTTTTAAGACTAAAGAACAAAAAAGTACCTAATATCCCAAATATTATAGATGATATGATAAGGTAGAATATAAATAGTCTAAATTTTATAGAATTCACTCTTTTAGGCTGTAACCAATGCCACGATATGTGTGAATCAACTTTTTGTCAAAATCTTTGTCAATTTTATTCCTGATTCTATTGATAAATACATCTATAACGTTGCTATATAAATCAAAATCTTCATCGTATAAGTGCTCGATTATTGATGTGCGACTTATTACTTTATTTTTGTTTAAGGCTAAGTATTCAAGAAGAGCATATTCCTTTGCGCTAAGATCAATTCTTTTATTGCCCCTTTTGATAGTTTTTTGTGCAGTATCAATTACTAAATCAGAAATTTTTATTATTGGGCTGGATGTTGCAAATCTTCGCCTTATCAAAGCCCTTACTCTGGAAAGCAGCTCTTCAAAAGAGAATGGCTTTGTAAGGTAGTCGTCAGAGCCGCTGTCCAAACCGAGTACCTTATCCTTTACAGAGTCTTTAGCTGTAAGTATGATAACTGGCGTTGAAATATTTTGTTCCCTTAACTCTTTCAATAAGCTAATGCCGTCAATAATTGGCAGCATAATGTCAAGCACTATGGCATCATAAATATTGTTTTTTGCAAAAAAAAGACCATCCTCGCCGTTGTATGTGACATCTACGGCATAACCTTCTTCTTCAAAGCCCTTTTTTATTAAATTCGCAAGAGTCTTTTCATCTTCTACTATCAATAGTCTCATTGTGCTCATATTAACTTAACTTTATAGAATTTTCAATAAATAAATAAATAATAAAGAGGGGGGACAAAGCCCCCCAAAAAAATTAATCTCTTTCTTCAACACTTTCTTTTTGGTTATCTACCTGATCTATTCCTGTGCTTAAAACCTTGGCATCCTTTGCATCTACTTTTACTTCATACATCTGGTTGTTGGACACGACGTCTACATTCCAGACCAAAGTGCCGTTTTCATCTTCAAGCTTTGCTTTGATAACCTTTCCTGGTTGGGCTGAAAGAGCACTTGACACTGCCTGATCAATTGTTGTGCGCGACAGATCTGCATAGCTTGCCTCGTTATCCTGAGTAATCTTGATAGATCCTGTTACATGCTGATCAGCTTTTGCTACTCCAAATGCTGAAGTTGTCAGTAATAGTCCTCCAATTGCTAAAACTGTAAACTTTTTTACACCGTTCATAACACACCTCCGTTTTTTAATTCTTGTAAAGAACTATACACGAACGAATATTAACGGAAGATGAACGAGTAAAAGGGAGTTTTTTATAAATAGACTTGACTTAATATGTTGTTGTAATATTATCAAATAATATGATAATTGAGGTGATGTTATGAATAGTATTATCAGAAAAACAATTATGATTGATGAAAAAATATTTAAAGATATTAAACACATAAATCCTAAAGCAAATTTTAGCGACATAGTGAGAAAAGCTTTGTCTGAATACATAGAAAAGATGAACATTAAAGAGGCTTTAATCTAAAGGGTAAATGGCAAGAAGAAATAGAAGATCCAATTAAATTTGTTGATGGATTAAGAAAAGAGGAGGATAGGCATATTGGTGAGTGGGGTAATAGCAGAAGCTCTATCCAGAAAAAGAACTAAATATTAAATCCGAAATATCATATTTTTTGTTATGTGCTTCGCAAGCTGGCAAAATATTCGTTCACATCATTTAAGAAGTAGGACATTGGCACTTTAAAAGCTGTCAGAAAAATCTTGTTTACCGGTACACCGCTATGAAGGAGTTGATAGAAATAGATAACGTTCTCAAAGCCATTGCCCTGAATTAACTTGTAAGTCATAAGTACTGCCATTTGATATACTGGATATTTTTTCATCATTTCATCCAGACACGATAGTCATAGGTGACCAGTTTGTGAGCGTCAGGGATTGAGGGAGCCTCATGGCAAACTTCATAACACCATATCCATCATATGTTCCATTCTTCCATTCACCATCATAAACTATGCCATCAGGCCATCTGAATACACCTTGCCCGTTTCGCAGGCCGTCTTGGAAGTATCCGTCGTATGAATATCCATTTGACCA
This sequence comes from Thermodesulfobium narugense DSM 14796, assembly GCF_000212395.1. Taxonomy (NCBI): domain Bacteria; kingdom Pseudomonadati; phylum Thermodesulfobiota; class Thermodesulfobiia; order Thermodesulfobiales; family Thermodesulfobiaceae; genus Thermodesulfobium; species Thermodesulfobium narugense. The sequence continues at coordinate 1,516,934 of NC_015499.1, read as the reverse complement.
TTTAAGATTTGCCTTGCCATTTAGCTTACCAGCTTTCATTTCTGCGCTGCCTTGAACCTTTGTCTCTTTATCAGGAATTTTATAGACACAGGTTAAGTTTCCTGGACCATCTGCCATTCCATTTACTACCGCCCCTGACCAGCTTACTGAAACTAATGAAGCACTATTGTCACCGGATATAATGCAAATTTTTGCACCATTTGTAGGATCAACTCCACAAAGTTCTGTCCCTTGCGCTGCTGAATTGTCTGCAGAAACTGCTAACCAAATCACTATACATAACCCTAATAATAATGCTCTCTGAATCGAATTGAACTTTTTAATGGCTTTGTATAATAGTTGACTTACTTCATTTTCTCCTTTCAGGTTATTTTTATTTTTTACTTAAAATTATATATTTTGTAGACAATATTGTCTATTTCTTAAATTGGTTTTGGCTAAAGATTAAATTAAGATGGGCATAATCTCAAATAAAAAATTTTTATGAAAAAAGTTAACAAAATATAAACGAAAAGGGAAGGGTATTATAAATTTAAATTGTAGAGTTTAAAAGTTGGCCGCTCAATTTTTTCTAAATTTTTTGTCTGAAAATTGAGTTTTACTTTAGAAGTATGGAATTAATTTATTAATTTTTTTATTCATATGCATAACAAGTTATTATGTAATATCTTTGTATTTTTTCTTAAATTCGTCAATTATTTTGTAATCATAAAAATCTTTTTTAGGACTTTTGATATTTTTGGGGTCTAATCTTCTGGTATGTTTTAATTTTGGATTACCATTAATTATATCTTTTCTAAACTTGTGAAATTGTTGATTCATTTTAAAATTAGGTATATCTTCCTTTAATTTGTTGCATAATACTTTATAGTCTAATGTAAAATTTTCGGGAACTGCATCTACATTTTTATACTTAGTAAAAACAATTCCAACATCTTTTAGAATTTGTCTTTGTTCTTCTGTTAAATCTCTTTCATTTATAAATTTTATTGGTAATGTATCTCTACTTTCGTGATTCACAACCTGTATTAATATTGCTTTAAAAGAAAATTGTCCAGATTCCCAGATTTCTGTTGATAATGTCGATCTAAATGCTTTTATAAATTCAACAATTTCAATTGCATTTTTCTTTTTTAATTCTTTTTTTGATGCTTCTATAAAATTTTTTGGACTTTGAAAAATCTGAATAGAAAAAGATAAAAATGTATCAATTCTATGTTTTTCTCCAAAGTATTTATCTAAATAGCTATTAAGGTTCAAAACACTTGATTGACATTCACCGAATATTGATGCATCTAATTCTGGTAAGTAGCTATGTACAATTAAATTTCGTAAACCTGATAAAAATTCAATATTTTTTTGAACGGCAACATCTGGATTAATTTTAAAAAATTCTTTCAAACATTTGTTTAGATCTCACCATTTTCTATATTTTGTAACTTTACCATCTTGCGATTTCTCTTCTATATACATATATCTTGGCTTTATACTTTTTTCATTTTTACGATAAAATGGTTTTATTTTGTTTTTTAAAAAATATGCGTGAAATAGCGAAGTCCAGCTAATACATATCATAACGATGAAACCTCCAGATTTAAAGGAAACGGCAGGTTTGTTATAATATTCAATTGCTAATAGTGCAGTATCTTTAGCTTTTTGAAGCATTTGTTTTACTATACAAGGTTCTCTTCTCATATAATTATTTTCCTGATTCGATAATTTCTATTTCTTCTTCGGTTAATTCATAAAGTTTATAAACTAAGCGATCTATTTCTTTCTCCCATTCACTCGTATCTGCCTGTGGATTTTGTTTCTTAGCAGCCATAATGTTACTTGTAAGTGTTTCTATATTTTGTACTATTTCTTGATTTGATGAGGTTATGGGAGCAATGGGCATAATTTCAACATATTGATTGGAAAGTCTAAAGCCAGTAAAACCATATTGATGAACAATCATTGAAACATATTCATATATCAATTTGGAATCTAAAACTGCCATAATGTATTTTAAGTTATTACCTGTAAAAAAAGCCATGCTATCAAGTACAAAGACATTTGGTTCGACGAGACAAAAAGTTGGTGCCTGTGTAATTCTTTGCCACACCACCTTCTCTTTCTCAAACTCGGATATATGCGATGCAGAGTCTACTTGTAATTCGTACCATTTGTAAGATACTGTATTGGGATCGCCCGCAATTTTAGCCCCTCCTGTTCTTAATTCTAATCTGTTTTTATAAGGTTTTAAATAATTGTAAATCGTTGGATATTTTGAAATATCTATGCCTTGATAAACCCATAAAAGCCACAACCCCGCCCACTCATAATAATATCTTTTTATATCCCTTCCTCGAAGAATTGGTCTTATAATTTTACTTGTTCTTTCTCTTTCTTCTTCAGTATTGCAATTTTTAAGTATTTCGTCTCTTTTCTCTGTAGTTATAATAAATGCTTCATTTAGGCCTGTTAAAATGCCACGATAAATTTTTACATCCCAGTCTTTTAGCGGTTTTCCAATTCTTTCTATCTTTTCTTTTAGCTTTTGTTCAGCGCTACTTCCTATGAACCAAGCGTCTTTAGAAAGCTTATCTAAGATTACTCCTCTTTCTTTTATAGCGTTTAATATGTTTCCCTTATCTTCCTTTTGTAATGTAGTAGCAACGAGTTCTTTCTGGTTTTCTTTCTTTTGAACGAGCAAGATATTTGTATCTACTGTTGCGCTTTCAAATACTCCAGGTCCTAAATCAACTAATATCTTTGGATTATACTTTGTAAAAAACTCTCTTAGCTTTTTTCCATAACCTGCTCTCATCCACTTGTTTGAGGTTATGAAGCAAAGATGTCCATTTTTCTTTAATAACTTTATGCCCTTTTCATAAAAAAGAGCGTATATGTCTCCCATGCTGTCAAATACTTTGTAATTAAAGTTTTTATAATTTTTTGCAAGTAGTCCTGCATTCTTTTGCAGTTGTATATACGGCGGGTTTCCAATTACAATGTCAAAGCCACCGCCACGCATTACCTCTGAGAAGTAAACTTCGAAGTCAAATTCTGTATGTTTGCCTGTAAGATTTTTGATCTCTTCATCGATTTGTTTTTTTAATTCTCTCTTTTTATCTGAATTCGTCTCTGTTTGATGTTCTTTTTTAAGAGCTTCTAAATTATCAAAGTCTTTATAATTATATAAAATTCTCTCAATATTTAACAAGGAATCGCCTGATACCAGCTTGTAGTCTAAGTTTGGAAGAGGCTTTATCTGAGTAAGGTCTTCTTCGTCCACTACTAAAGACAGCCAGAATCTTAGCCTTGTAATTTCTATGGCTCCTTTGTCTATATCTACTCCATATAGAGAATTTTGGATAGAGTGGCACTTGAAGTTGTATGCGGTTCTATCTGTATCATCAATATATGGACTTAAAATTTCTCTTGCCTTTACGATTTCGTGCATAAGGCCTATGGGGAAAGCTCCAGATCCTACAGCAGGATCTAATATTCTTATATCTTCTAAAAGTCTGTCTATTGTTTTAGCGTTTTCTTTTATAAAACCAGGGATCATTGAATTGTATATTGAGGTTTTTTGTTCGCCCATTTCAATTCTTTCTTCTTTTTCCATTGCAGTTTTATCATTTTCTATAAAGTGTTCAGAGTGACAGATAAAGTTCTCTATATCTTCTTTTAGACTTTTTAAATTTTGAGATATGCTTTTAAGATTTTCAAACAAATATTCAACAAGGGCGCTTTGTGCCATAAAGTGCACTATCTCTCTTGGAGTGTAATAGACCCCGTATTCTTTGTTAAACCTGTTTTCAGAGCCCTTGCTCTTAAGCGCCTTTTTATATTCTTCAAAGTTGTCTTCTCTTATTGCGTTGAGCTTCTCATAGATTTTACCCAAAAGCTCAGGATCTACTGCTACCTCTTTTTCAAGCGGTTCGTCTTCTTTCACCGTAAAGTTAAATAGATCAAATACGTCTAAGATTCCATCTTCATTATTGTTTGAAAATAGATCGTTTGGTATCAATAGATCTATATTTTTCCAGTCGTAGTCACTAAAAGGTTCAAAGAGGCCGCCGTTTAAAAACGGTATTTTGCAGCCCAGACGCTCATGCCAGCTAGGATCTGCCTGATGGCTTCTTTCATTATTTAGGGCATCGTAGAATAGATATTCCAAGTAGTCGTTAAAAAAGTTTTTCTTCTCATCGATGCACCTTTTAAATAGTGAACGGAGGAAATTTTTATCCCCTTCACCCCAATTTTTATCTTTAGAGACTCCCAGCCAACCCTTTTTTTGCAAGAAATACAAGAAAACAATCTGACCCAGTAACTTTTTGGAAAAATCTACAACGCTTATATTTTTGATTTCAAATTCTTCTCTTAGGGATTTGTCAATATCAATTCTCTTTTTTATTTCATCTACTGTTTTTATAAATAGATTTTTATATTCTTTAAAAAACTCATCAGTTACCCGTTCGGCTTTGAAAGCTTCTTCCAGGTCGTCGAGTGTCGGTTTTCTGTCAGAAAGGACCAAAGTGTGAAAGCGAGACTTCGCTGTATGACTGTTTTCATTTCTTCCTACTAGAAATGAAAACCTTTTTGCTGGACTAAGCTTTTCTATTACATTGCCTTTTTCATCAAACCTGTATTCCATTTTTACTAAGGAAAAGCGCCAATCTTCTTGATTTGGCGACACAAAGGCAACGAGCGCTGCATCTTTAAGTTTTCCGCCTCTACTGCCGTTTAGATACCATCTGATAAAATTTCTCTGGGCAGTTCTTGCCCTTAGTAGAGAGGTTTCACTTTTTAGTTCAACTATTAATAGATCTATTTCTTTTTTGCCATCATTATATTTGCCAATTCTTTCTAAAGAGCTAATATATGGCTTAAAACATTCTCTAACATAAATGCCGACATATCTGAAATTATCCTTTTCAAATTCTTTTAGAAGTGCTCCTAAAAATTTTATAAATTTAGTTTTTTCAAATCTATCTTCAAAGGTATCTTTTATTAAATTTTTGAATAGATTTTCGTTCATTGCCCCTCCTTTAGATACATAGACAAAATTACTTCTGTTTTATTTGAGATGTCTTCATCAGATGAAGAGCTTGAGTAGTGTTCTTTTAATAGCCTTTCTGGCAAGGCGCTTTGAATTGCACCCAGAATTTTTAAAGAATTTACCTTTTGTTCTTTTAGGTTTTCTATAGATTGCAAAATCTTAGTTAAGGTTTTTTTAGGGATTTCGCCATTTTCTAATTTCTCCTGCAAAGTTTCTATATATTGTTCTTGTGTGTCGGTAAGAGGAGTTTTGTCTATTGCTTTAAGGTATCTTAGTATGGTTAGAGATTTATCCCTGCCTCTTCTTGTGGGCATGGGTTCAGTGCTATTTAAAGTTTGTGAAAATTGCTCTGTGTTTAAGTTTAAAAGATCATAAAAATTTTCTGGTAATTTTACTCTTAGATCTTCTGGTGCGCTTTCCAGGAGAGATGCTGCGCTCATAAAATCTAATTCAGTTGATTCGCCTCTTTTTGCAAGATAAAATTTTTCCACCTTTCCCTTTCTAAAATATGTAAGTAAACCTGACTTTTTATGACTTATCTTTGCACTTCTTGCCTTCTTTGGCAGATATTTAATTTTTTGGAACAAATCTGGATTCTTTTCTCTAATATCTTGAAGAATTCTAAAGTATTTTAATTCGCTTTCTTCTATTTCGCTTTCTCCGGTAATTGTGGTCTTTGAAGTTAATTTTCCAAACAATTCATGTGATCCTATTGGTTCGTCTTCAGTTAGCACTGCTGCATCGTCACCCAATAAGGTCAGGAATGCCTCTATCTTTGATTTGGCTATTTCTTGAAGTTTGATCTGGTCATTTGACTGCTGAGTAGGAAAGAAGTTAAAAACGAACAATTCGTCAAATTTTGTGCCGACGCGGTTTATTCTTCCAACTCGCTGCATCATTCTTGTGGGATTCCATGGAATATCGTAGTTTATAATTACGTTTGACCTATGAAGGTTTACGCCTTCGGACAATACTTCAGTAGAAATTAAAATGTTGTACTCGTCTTTTTGATTATTTGAATTAGCATCAAAGTTTTCTATTACAATATCTTTTATTTTCTCGCTTGATGAGCTGCTAAATACTAGTATTTTTTTATTAAGATCATTTTCAATTTTTTCTGCAATATAATTTACAGTATCTTTGGATTCGCTAAATATTATTAACTTTTTATCCTTTAAAATCTTATTTGTCTTTAATTGTTCAAGAAGTTTCTTAAGTTTTGGATCTCTACTAATTCTTCCCCACATTGTTTTTATTTTGGAAAAAGTTTCATAATCTCTTTCTAAATCTTCTTTAAATCTTTCCTCAAATTCATCGCTTGAATATCTTTCAGCTTTATCCTCTTCTATTAACTTTTGGATAGCCTCATCGTCGTCATTTTCTATATATTCGAATATTTTATTTGTATATTTTTTGCTTATATACACGTTGCCTTTCTTAAATTCATCTATAAATTTTTTATAGTTATCTATAAATCTATCTATTGTCAGACGAAATGCGTGAAATGAGCTCTCCAGCCTCTTTACAAGTAGCACTTTCATAAATGTGCCCATGTTTAGCTGACCATATTTTTCGATGATTGATAGATCTTTTGATTTTAAGTAAAGAAGCGGGGTGTATCTTGCGTAGCTAATTTGTTTAGTTATTAACCTTATAGTTTCGTCAAAAATTTTGTTTTCTTCATCGTTTAACTCATAAAAGAGCGCTATTGGGTCATTTACCTGAGGAAATTTTAACTTATTTTTCTCTAAATCTTTAGGAAAATACTTTTCTATTTCACTTCTTGTTCGCCTTATCATAAGATATTTTAAAATTTTTTCTCTTATTAGATATGCGTTTTCTTTAACTGCTTCGATGTATTTTTCAGGATTTTCTTTTTTATCTATGCTTTTAAGCTTTTTTTTCAGATTGTTAAAGAAGCTTTCTAAATCTATTATGCCTGGAATCGTGCTTTTTCGAGGGCTCTGAAATAGTTTTATCTGAGATAAAATGTCCTGTGGAGAATTGTTATATGGGGTTGCGCTAACTAATATTATCCTTTTGCCGCGACATATTTCAGAAAGGAGGGTATAAGATACTGTGTCCTCAGTTCTGAATTTGTGAGACTCATCTATTATTATATTTTTGTATTTATCAAGATTATACGTTTCTTTTACCCTTTTTAATTGGCCAATAGATTCTGTATCAAATTTTAAGTTAAACTCCCTGAACACGTTTACCCATGAGCCAGGATTTTTTGGGTTAATTAAAACAGGAGAGGCCAATATTAGCGTTCTGCCATCAAGCTGTGAAGCGAGCATTGCTGCCATATAGGTTTTTCCTAATCCCACCACGTCAGATAAGAAGACTCCACCGTATTCTTCCAGTATGCGCCTTGCGTTTATGACCGCCTGCTTTTGGTATTCAAGCTGCAAAAAATTATTTGGAAGTTCTAGGTTATATAGCTCGCCTGACTCTTCCAGGTCACGTTTGAAATATTCGTACAAAAACTTCAAAAATAATTCGTAAGGGGATATATCATTTCTTAGCCATGTTTTTTGTTCGATAGTTGTAATATAGTCTTCACTTACATCGACTGAGTTTTCCCATAATTCTTCAAATTTTTCTTTCGCGAATTTGTAATCGCTAACATTTTTTAGCTCGACGTTGAATTCTAAATTATTGGACAAGCCAGACTGGCTGAAATTACTTGAACCTGTAATGACTCGTCCTGCATCCCTGTCGCTTTCAGAAAAGCTCATTATATATAGCTTTGCGTGCAAGTTCCTTTCAGGATAGGCTTTAATCTGAATTTTGCCAGATTTGAGCCACTCTTTAAAAAGCTCAATTCCCTTTTCTACTTCATATTTGTTTTCTGAATCCTCTATTTCTTCTTTTACTTCATCTGAATACACTTCTTTTACGTGATGGTAAGATCTAATAAGCTCATGTGTTTTTTTATCCGTGCCGATTCCAATTAAAATCCTAATCCTTTTTGTTTTTACAAAGGCTTCATATAGATTATGAAATCCGCTCGTATAAAAATACCCAACCAAGCAATCAAAAAACTCAGCGTCCTTTATCAACACCTTAAAGCGCTCAAGTAGGCTTTGTCCATTTTCGTTTGTAATAAAGGTTAGGTCTGTATTGATTTTAATTCCCCTTATAATGTAATTTTTAGTCATAATTTTAAACTTATTTAGATATTTGTTCAATATTTTTTTACCTGTGAATATCAAACTGTCCCTGTATGATCTTTGTCCCTTATTTGACAGTTCCTTTTTATTGTGTTTTAATCAATTTATGGAAGATATATACCAGACACATGATAAATTTTTTAAACAGATAATCTCAAATATTGAGAATGCAAAAAGCTTTGTTGAATTCTCTTTGCCAAAAGAGATTTTAGAACAACTTGACCTTGATACAATAAAACCTATAAACACAGAAAAGATTTCAAAGAAGTATAAAAGGTTTAATTTAGACATAGCTTTTAGATTTCAGACAAAAACCAGTTCAGCCCAGGTGTATTATCTACTGGAGCACAAATCAGAGACGGGAAGCTTTAGTAATATCCAGATACTCTCATATATGCTTGCAATATGGGAAGAGGATATGAAAAACAAAAGGCCAATAGAGCCAATTATTCCAGTAGTTTTCTATCACGGAAAAACAAATTGGGACAAACCTATAGATTTTTCAGATCTATTTGAAGAAAAATATATCTATAAAGATTATCTGCCTGCTTTTAAGTATATTCTGATAGATACAAATAAAATTGAAGAAGAGAGATTTCGCCTTAACATAAATAACAAATGTCTTCTAAGCGCATTATTGCTGTTTAAATTCATATTTTTAGGTAAAGACTTAAATAAATATTCTGAGATACTCTATATCGTAAAAGATTTAGATTTAGACGAGTTTTTGATATACTTGATGTATATTACAACTGTAAATGACCTGGAAGAAGAAGAAATAAAAACTATATTAGACTCTACTGTAGGAGGTGATAAGATGGCACCTGTAATTGAGAAGTGGATAGAAAAGGGAAGAGAAGAGGGCATTAAAAAAGGTAAGGAAGAAGGACTATTAGAAGGTATGGAGAAAGGTAAGATAGAGGGTATGATTATTGAAGCCCAGGATTTACTTTTAGATGCCATTGAAGCCAAATTTGATAAAGTCCCAAGAGATATAAAACTAATGGTGAAAAAAACAAAAGATAGGGATAAACTAAGAAGCATACTTAAAGCGACCATCAAGGTTCAAAGCATAGATGAAATAAGGGATATGTTTTAAGCTCAGGTTAGTCCAGGATTTTATCACTTCACATCAAACTTATTTACCTTCGCATACCTAATTAGCCCTGCAAGGTTCATCTCATCTGGATTTGCAAACTGGTAGAAGTCTCTAACTTTTTTGTCTGTGAAAAACGAGTCTACGTATTCTTTGAATATTGGAAATAGAGTATTGTAATCGTCTGAAAATTTTATTTGTTTTCTTATAAATTCGTCATATTTTATCAAGTTTTCTTTTAAGATTTCAAGGTGATCTAATGCATCATCAAAGCATCCAAAGTGTGAAGGACATATATAAGTGGGTTTAAGGCTCTTCATCTTCTCTATAGTTTTTAACCACAGGGGGATATCTATATCTGGAGGTGGAACTGCTGGCATAATTGGGCCGTCATTAATCCTTACTCCTCCAGTATCGCCTGTAAAAAGGTGGTCTTCAATAAGATAAACGTTGTGATGTTTTGCATGTCCTGGAGACTCTATTACTCTGACTTGAACGTTTCCTATAGTTACAATTTGTTCATCTGAGGTCTCTATTACCTTTTCTTCGTCAATAGGAAGAGTGTCTCCCCAGAGTTCACGAGTTCTTTCTTTATAGACCATTGTAGCCGATCTAATAAGCCTATCTGGATTTACAAGATGCTTTTTGCCGTTTGGGTGTACGTAAATTTTTGCACCTTCACTTGCAAACCTGAATGCAGCGCCAGAGTGATCCAGGTGTATGTGGGTGATAAAGACATTTTTAATATCCTTTATTTCATAGCCGGCTTTATTCAAAGCAGTTTTTAGATTTTCAAATGTTGAATCTGGGCCTGTTTCTATTAAGAAAGGGGGATCTGTTTCTACAAGATAACTACTCAAAACGTGTTTTGAATTTAAGAAATTTAAGTCAAGCGTTTGAATTCTCATCCTTCCTCCAGAGTGAGTTTTATATTAAAAAATCGATAAAGAATATTTTATATTAATTTTGTTAAAATTAAGCTTTAGAGGTGATGATAAATGAAAGGTCGTCGTTGTGGACATGGAATTGGAAGGCATCATAGGGGGAAAGTGGGGCGTTTTTCAAGGAATAATTTTAATAACCTTTTTGGAGTTGGAGCGGTTAATTCACAGATTGAGAATATTCAAACAAGTACGGTTGAAAGTACTAACGATAAAGCTTTAAAGACACCAAGAAAATTAAAGGTTGCAAGAGTAGACCCTATTTTGTGCAAAGGATGCGAAGTGTGCCTAAGGTTTTGTAAAAAGGGAGCAATATCGATTGTAGATGGGAAGGCGCGTGTGGATGAGCCCAAGTGTGTGGGCTGTGGAGCTTGCGTAAAGGGTTGCAAAAATGGTGCCATAAGTTTAGTTGATAGGTTATGACTATTTAAATTTATTAACTATATAGTAAAATACATCTAAAGCAGTTGCCCTAAGTTCCGCCTGTTGGGAGTAGGGTTTGTGGTGGCGGACTAAAAATATCCCAACCTGAGATCTGTTGACTCAGCCAAAGAGTAGGAGATGATGAAATATTTTAAACCCGAAGTGGAGCTTTTGCCCAGGAAAGAGATAGTTAGTCTCCAAGAATCAAGACTTAGAAGGTTAGTGCGTTATGTCTACGAATTTGTCCCATTTTACAGAAGGAGATTTAACGAATTGGGGATAACTCCATCTGATATTCGAGATATTGAAGATATCAGAAAGCTCCCCTTTACGTTAAAGAGCGATCTTAGAGATAATTATCCATTTGGTATGTTTGCAGTAAATAGAGGAGAGATAGTCAGGCTTCACGCATCAAGTGGGACTACAGGAAAACCTACTGTGGTTGGGTATACCCAAAACGATCTGAACGTTTGGGCTGATCTGGTAGCAAGGGCACTTGTGGGTGCTGGGGTGAGCAAATATGATACCGTACACATTGCGTACGGATATGGACTTTTTACAGGTGGTTTGGGACTTCATTACGGAGTTGAAAGGCTTGGCGGCACAGTAGTTCCATCTTCTGGTGGTCAGACGAAAAGACAGATTCAACTTATTATGGATTTTGAGGCAACAGTTATAGCTTGTACTCCATCTTATTTATTACACCTTGCAGATGTGGCTGAGGAGATGGGACTTAGCCTTAAAGATTCAAAGCTAAGAGTTGGAGTGCTTGGGGCTGAACCGTGGTCTGAAGAAATGAGAAAAAAGATTGAAGAAAGAATTGACTTCACTGCAGTAGATATTTATGGTCTTTCTGAGATAATGGGTCCGGGAGTGGCTTGTGAGTGTCTTGAAAAGGATGGACTTCACGTTGCAGAAGATGCGTTTATTGCTGAAATAGTCGATCCAAACACCTTAGAACCTCTGCCTCCTGGTGAGGTTGGGGAGCTGGTAATAACCACACTTCTAAAGGAGGGCATACCTCTTATTAGATACAGAACAAGAGACCTGACAAAACTTAACGTTGAACCCTGCATATGTGGCAGGACTCATGCGAGGATTTCAAGGATACTTGGAAGATCTGACGATATGCTTATTATCAGAGGAGTAAACGTATTCCCTTCCCAAATCGAATCTGCACTGGCTCAGGTGGAAGGCACTTCTCCTCATTATTTGATAATAGTAGACAGAGAAAAAGAGTTAGATACTATTGAGGTTTGGGTTGAGGTTTTGCCAGAACTGTTCACTTCAGAAGTAAGGTCTTTGGAAAGGCTTCAAAAGAAGGTGGCGGACTCTATTTATAACATCTGTGGCATATCAGTAAAAGTAAAGCTTGTTGAGCCAAAGAGCATAGAAAGGTCAGAAGGTAAGGCAAAAAGGGTGATAGATAAAAGAAAAATTAACAAATAAGTTCTTAAGGGGTGTGTGAATTTTGAAAAAGATAATGTTGGGCAACGAGGCTATTGCAAGGGGAGCATGGGAGGCAGGAGCAACATTTGCATCGGCATATCCTGGAACGCCTAGTACTGAAGTTATGGAGAACCTGAAGAAATATGAAGAGTTGTATGTAGAGTGGGCTCCAAACGAAAAGGTCTCCCTTGAAGCTTGTTTTGGAGCTTCTCTTTCAGGTAATAGAAGCATATGTTCTATGAAACACGTTGGGTTAAATGTTGCTGCAGATGTGCTTCAGACTATGACTTATACGGGAATAAACGCAGGATTGGTTATTGTGGTGGCTGATGATCCTGGCATGCACAGTTCTCAAAACGAACAAGACACAAGATATTTTGCAAAGATGTCAAGGGCAATAGTTCTTGAACCTTCAGATTCTCAGGAAGCAAAAGATTTAACCAAGTGGGCATTTGAGGTTTCAGAAGAGACCGACTTGCCTGTAATAATCAGATCTACTACAAGGCTATCTCACTCTTCTTCAATAGTAGAGCTTGAAGATAGAGTAGAAGTCTTAAAAAAGGATATAGATAAGAGGCCAGAAAAATATATTGTTTTGCCTGCCAATGCAAGAAGGCTCAGAGCAAATCTTGACAATAAAGTAAAAAAGGCTGTTAGCATTTTTGAAAAATCAAACTTTAATAAAATTGAGGGAAATGGAAATACTGGAGTTATTGCTTGCGGCGTTGCTTATGAACATGCAAGAGAAGTCTTTAAATACGCTTCATTTTTGAAACTTTCCACTACCTATCCCTTGCCTAAGTCCCTAATATCTGATTTCGTTAGAAGATTTGACAGAGTATATGTCATTGAGGAATCAGATCCCTTTGTGGCGGATGAAATTAGAGCAATGAATTTGGGGGTCGAGATTATTGGGAAAGAGGTTTTTGAGCCATCTCTTGAGATGTCACCCGATTTGATAAGAAAGACGCTTTTTAATGTGGAGGCGCCAAAATACGATTTGCCAGTTCTTCCCAGGCCTCCGCTTTTTTGCGCTGGATGTCCTCACAGAGGAGTTTATTATGCGCTAAATAAAATAAGGATGAAGAAAAAAGACCTTTATATAACATCTGATATTGGCTGTTATTCTCTTGGGGCGCTGAAGCCTCTGGACGCAACTGATACGATTATATGTATGGGGGCAAGTCTTGGAATGGCTGCAGGGCTGGCTCAAAACCTTAAATCTGATGACGGCATTAAAGTAGTAGCTACGTTAGGAGATTCTACATTTACTCATGCAGGGCTTCCCGGAATTGCTGAATTAGCTTACAATAAGGCGCCTGTTCTTGTAATTATATTAGATAACAGGACTACTGCTATGACAGGACACCAAGGAAATCCTATGTCTGGCATAAGGGCAAGAGGCGATGAAACAGATCCCATAAAGATAAAGAAAGTCTTGAAAGGCTTAGGGATAAATCACGTAAAAGTTGTAGATCCTATAGACTTTAAAAAGCTTCAGAAGACTATTGAAAAGATGTTAAAACTTAACGAGCCATGCGTTATTGTTTCAAAAAGGCCATGCGTTTTGGTTGAAAGGGCCCAAAACGTTAAATATACTGTGGATGAAGAAAAGTGCAAGGGTTGTAAGATATGTCTAAATGTAGCATGTCCTGCAATGAGTTTTAATAAGGATATAAAAAAGGTAAAGATAAGAGCTGATCTGTGTTACGGTTGCAGATTGTGTGTGGACGCATGTCTACACGGCGCAATAAAACAATTATAAAGGCTATTTTAGACTTGGGAGGAAGAATTGATGGATAAAATTGACTTCTTGTTTGTAGGCGTAGGAGGACAGGGGGTGTTAACTGCATCTAGGTTGGTATCTAGTGTGGGATTTAAGAGCGGTTATGACGTAAAACTAACTGAGGTTCACGGCATGGCACAAAGAGGGGGAAGCGTAGAGAGCGCTGTAAGGCTTGCTAAAAAGGTGCACTCTCCTCTTTTATCAAAGGGCGAAGTTGATTTTCTTGTGGCTTTTGAGTGTTTGGAGGCTGCAAGGTATTTGGAATATCTAAAGCCGGACGGCAAACTATTAGTTTCAGATGAGATGTTGCCTCCCTTGTCCGTGATATCTGGAAAAGCTGAATATCCTGTAGACATAATGGATAAGATAAAGGATCTTGGTTTTGATTTCGATCTCGTTAACGCTTCAAAATTGGCAAAGGATGTGGGAAATCCAAAGACAATAAACATTATTATGATGGGGCTATTATCAAAATATCTGGATATTCCAGAAGATTTGTGGATAGAATCTATAAAGGAGTCTTTACCCGAAAGGCTTCATGAGATTAATTTGAAAGCTTTTATGGTGGGGAGAAAGTACGAGTAAAGATTTATAAAAAAAAGCCTTAGGAGGAGGAGAATATGAAAGTAAGACAATTAGCAATATTTATGGAGAATAGGGCAGGAAGGCTTGCTGAATTGACAGAGGTTTTAGCAAAGGGAAAGATTGATATCAGGGGGTTTTCTGTAGCCGATACTGCAGAGTATGGTATATTTAGAGTTCTAGTAGACGACCCTGCAAAGGCTAAAGAGATGCTTAAAAATGAGGGATTCACTGTAAAAGAGACCGACGTTATATGCGTTGACGTTCCTGATATCCCAGGAGGACTACATAAAACTCTTAAAATTCTTGCTGATGAAGGGATAAACGTTGAGTATCTGTATTCTGGCGTTGGTGGATTTGTGGTTTTTGACCTTTCGGATACAGAAAAAGGAATAAAAGTACTTCAAGATAACAATATAGGAATACTGTCTCATTCTGACATTGTAGCAAGAAAAATAAATAATTAAACTAATTTCTAAGGAGCCTGTATATGATATTTAATCCAGACTATGAATGTATGCCAAGAAAAAGGATTAAGGATTTGCAGCTTTCAAGATTGAGAGGGATTCTTTCAAGGGTTTGGGAAAACGTTAAATTTTATAGGCAAAAGATGGAAGAAAAGGGTCTGTCTTTGAAAGATTTAAGAACTCTTGAAGATTTCTCAAAATTCCCCTTTACTGTAAAGCAAGATCTTAGAGATACCTATCCCTTTGGGCTCTTTGCCGTGCCCGAGCGCGATGTGGTGAGGCTTCATGCATCGAGCGGAACTACAGGAAAGCCTACTGTAGTAGGTTATACTGCAAGAGATTTAGAGACTTGGGCTGAGCTTACTGCAAGGGTACTTTATGCAGGTGGTCTAAGACACGACGATAAGGTACAAAACTTTTTAGGATATGGTTTGTTCACTGGGGGTCTTGGGATGCATTATGGTGCTGAAAAGATTGGCGCTACAGTTATTCCCACTTCTGTAGGTAACAGCGAAAGGCAGATAAATATTATGAAAGATTTTGGTACTACGGCTATAATAGGAACCCCATCGTATACTCTTCACCTGGCTGAAGTTATGAAGGATATGAATATAAAGAGAGAAGACTTAAAATTGAGAGTAGGGTTTTTTGGAGCTGAACCATGGACGGAAGAGATCAGAAAAGAACTGGAGTCAAGTCTTGGAATTATTGCAACAGACAATTATGGACTATCTGAAATAATGGGGCCTGGAGTGGCAGGTGAGTGTCAGCTAAAATCCGGCATGCACATCTGGGAGGATCACTTCCTGGTGGAGATCATAGATCCTGAGACATTAGAGCCGGTAGAACCTGGAGAAGTGGGAGAATTGGTAATTACATCACTTACCAAAGAAGCACTGCCCATCATCAGATATAGGACAAGAGACATTACATATCTTATTGAAGAACCCTGTGGTTGTGGTAGAACTATGGCAAGGATAGGCAAGATAAAGGGCAGAACGGACGATATGCTTATTGTAAGAGGTGTTAACGTCTTTCCTTCTCAAATTGAGGAGGTCTTAATTAGCACTCAAGGAGTATTGCCTCACTATCAAATAGTTTTGGACAGAAAAAATCATCTGGATATTATAGAGGTTTTTGTTGAAGTATCAGATAATATCTTTCAAGATAAGATGAGGTCTTTAGTGGAGATGGAAAGAGGACTTACCCATAAACTAAAATCAGTTCTTGGGATAGACGTAAAGCTTAGGCTTGTTGAACCAAAGACTATAGAGAGATCTAGCGGAAAGGCAAAAAGGGTGGTGGACAAGAGAAAATTAAGCCCTTAAAGGAGTTTTAAATAAATGATAGTTCTTGGTATAGAAACGTCCTGTGACGATACAGGCATTGCTGTTGTAAAGGATGGATCGTTAATTTGCGAAGTAAGATCTACTCAAGAAGAAGTTCATAAAAAATTTGGTGGTGTAGTGCCTGAAGTAGCTTCTCGGGAACACTTTAAGACACTTTTGCCGCTTTATGAAATAATAAAAGAAAAATTTAGCGAAAAAATTGATGTAGTAGCTGTAACTGTAGGTCCAGGACTTCCTGGCTCTCTTTCATTGGGACTTTGTTTTGCAAAAACTATAGCGCTTTGTGAGAATGTGAAAATAGTTGGAGTTAATCACCTTGAAGCTCACTTGCTAGCTTGCTTGTTGGAATATCGCTATCCTAAGTTTCCTACATTGGGAGTAATAGTCTCTGGTGGTCATACCGAGATAATTTTATGGAGTGGGTGGGGTGTATACGAAAGGATAGGTTGGACAGTGGATGATGCAATAGGAGAGGTCATTGACAAGATAGGAAGAGAGATGGGCATATCATACCCTGCAGGGAGCGAGATAGAGAGATTATCTCAGAGCGCTAAAGGTGAAATCAAGATATCGAGGCTTAAAATGGAAGGTTATATGATGAGCTTTAGTGGGATAAAGACGGCTGCTTTGAGAGAATTTAGAAAAATTTCTTCAAAAGAGGATTATCCTTCATTTGCACTTGGACTGCAAAATTCTCTTTTTAGCTCTCTTTCTACAAAGATTGAAAAAGTGATAGAAGACTATCAGATAAAGGAAATAGTGTTAGGAGGGGGTGTTGCGGCAAACGGCATTCTAAGGAATAAGGTTGAAGAAATTTGTAAAAAATATGGCCTTGGCATGATGGTACCGTCTCCAAAATTTTGCGCTGACAACGCTGCCATGGTGGCAATTTGTGGATATGATAAGACCCTTAGAGGAATTTCTGACGATTTGAGTCTAGATTATAGACCAGATTGGAAGATTTGACGACTTGGATCTAGCTTCTATATTTAAAGATTTTAAAACCAAGCACAAGGCAAATCTAACTGTATTAAATTGGTCAAAATATCTTGGTCCCGGCATTCTAATTACTGTTGGATTTATAGATCCTGGCAACTGGGCATCAAACATTGCTGCTGGCTCTGACTATTCTTATAGTTTGCTTTGGATGGTTACTCTTTCCACAATAATGCTAATTTTGTTGCAGCAAAATGCATCAAAGATAGGTATGGTTACGGGGCTTTGTATGTCTGAGGCAACCATGAAGTTTCTAAAGCCGATATATGGTTACTTTATTCTTGGAACTGCACTGATTGCCTGCGTTTTTACCTATTTTGCAGAGGTTTTGGGGGCGGCGATAGCTCTTAATATGTTATTTAAGATACCTCTGATAATAGGTGTTGTTCTCACGAGTCTGATTGTTGTCTTCATGCTATATTCACAGTCGTATGCACACATTGAAAGATATATTATAGCGTTTGTTTCACTGATAGGTTTTTCTTTTATATACGAGCTTTCAATCATAAATGTAGACTGGAGAGCTGCTGCTATTGGCTGGGTGATGCCCAGTATACCTCACGGATCAATTTTTGTAATTTTAAGCGTATTGGGTGCGGTAGTAATGCCTCATAACTTGTTTTTGCACTCTGAGATAATACAAAGCAGAAAATTTGACGTAAGCGATGAAAAAAAATTCAAAAAACAGGTTAAGATGTCATATTTTGACACTATTTTTTCGATGGGCATAGGATGGGCTATAAATAGTGCGATGATCATCCTGGCTGCGGCAACCTTTTTTGCACATGGACTTCACGTAGACGAGCTCCAAAAGGCGCAAAAGATCCTTGTGCCACTGATTGGCGATACGTCATCTCTTGTATTTGCTCTGGCTTTGCTGTTTTCTGGTTTTTCATCATCTATCACTGCATCTATGGCTGGGGGGACTATACTTGCCGGGATGTTTTCTGAACCGTATGACGTAAAGGATATCCATACTAAGGGCGGGATATTCATAACAGTATTTTTTGCTCTGATTTTAATGTTTTTCACATCAGACCCGTTTCAGGGGCTTTTGTTATCTCAGGTACTCCTTAGCTTTCAGCTTCCTATTACGATTATTTTGCAGCTATATCTTACCTCTCAAGCAAGAGTTATGGGCATGTACAAAAATTCCAGATTCTTAAATGCTATCCTTTGGATAATCGCAATAATCGTCATATATTTAAATGCGCTTTTGCTCTTGCAAACCTAATCAACTCACAAAAAAATTTCTGCACTCTTCTAATTAAATCCTTGTATAATACCGACTTTTCACATTTTTTAAATTATATTTTGGTATAAAGCTAATTGAAATTAAAAGTATAAAGAGCAAATGTAGATAAACTGAGAAAAGGATCTAAGGAGAGAAAAATGATAATTTCAAAATCAAATGTAAATTTGCAATCTGTCTCTTCTTATGAAAAGAGCGTTGTAAAAAATGAGAAATTGCAAATTTTTAACAATAATTCAAATGGAAAATTAAGCACTGCAGATATTTTGAACGATGGTTTAAAGAAAGCTTTTGGCGATCTTTAAACTGCAATCCAACCAAATGTAGCTCAAAGTAGCGGCAACAATTGGGGAATGATTTTTACAAAAAATGAATCGCTGCACGAGGTTGAATCCCTTAACTTCAGCGCGTCTGGAACACTGACGACTGCTGCGGGTCAAGAAATTCCAATTAATCTAAATCTAAATCTGGGCAGGGAGTTCTTTCAGGAAAATTCTACATCTATCAGCGCTGGAGATGCAAAAAACGTGGATCCACTGGTGATAAATTTCCAAAACAATACTATTGCCTTTTCAGAAAAGACTTATTCATTTGATCTAAATTCAGACGGCAAGCCCGTACAGATAAGCTTTCCTACAAATGGCAGCGGCTTTCTTGCGCTGGACAAAAATAACGATGGTGTCATCAACAACGGCAGCGAGCTCTTTGGGCCAAATACAGGCAATGGCTTTAACGAGCTAAGCGCTTATGACTCTGATCACAATGGCTTTATAGATGAAGGGGATCTTGTATATAGCAAGCTAACCATATTAACCAAAGATCCCTCTGGCAGCGATCAACTACATTCCCTAAAGGATATGAATATTGGGACGATAAGCCTTCAGAATACAGCAACAATTTATAATTTTAAAGACTCAAATAACGTCAGTCAGGCTGCTCTGAAAAGAATGGGATTCTATGTATCGAATGATTTTAGAGCTGGTTCTGTGATGGAAGTTGATCTAAAAATTTAGATCTCTTCAATAATATCTTCTCATAAATATTTTGCTTAGAATTGTCTTTTTACAATTACATCTATGGCACTTGACAAATATTGTTTTAAATACTAATCTTAGTTCAATAAAAGCATCTTTGTATATATCTTAAGCATTCTTCAGAAAGAGGAGGGAGGCTTTACATATTAGGCTTAAGAAATGTAGAAGGCTTTTATTATGGTAAACAATATTTCCTAAAGGGGGTAATTCAGAAGATGAGAAAATTAGCTTTTGTCTTTTTATTAGCATCACTTCTCGCCTCCCTTGCAGTTCCAGCTATGGCAGGACCATTCTCAGATGTACCAGCTAATTCCTGGGCATACAAAGCAGTGCAAGATTTAGCAGCAAAAGGATTGGTCATTGGTTATGGCGACTCAACTTTTAGAGGCGAAAGAACAGCCACTCGTTATGAGATGGCAATGGTAGTTGCAAGAATGCTCGACACCTATGAAAAAGGTCAAAACGCTCAGGATCAAAAGATCCAGTTAAATGCTAACGACATCGCAACACTTATGAAGTTAGCAGAAGAGTTTAAATCAGAGCTTGCATCGCTAAACGTCAGAGTTGCAGCACTTGAGAAAAAAGCAGCTCTTGACACTGTGAACTTCACAGGAGATGCAAGATTTAGATTTGGCAGCGAAAAGGCGACATATTATAAGCTTGCATCAGTTTGGCGTGGTGATGTGTGGAATGTATATCCTGTAGTTACTTCAAATGCTTCTCAAAATGGATTTATTACGCTTGGTGTAACTGATTATAATCCAGCTACAACTGAATTTCCTGATCAAAAGAACAATACCTTTATGCGTTATAGAGTTAGATTAAACGTTGCAGCGCCGGTTGCAGACAACATATCATTTAACGCAAGGCTTACTATGGAGAAGAATGCTGGAGTAAACAGCAACGGATCTTCTAATAGCAATCCAATTTATGCATCTCTTACCGGTTATAACGACGATAGCAACACTCTTTATGTAGAGAGATCTTACATCACATGGACTCTTAACCCATATCCTGTAACCTTCGTCCTTGGCAGACTTCCTACTATGGATTCAGGAGCATATTACAGCAACCTATTTATGGACACAGGCACAGAGGGTGGAATGGTGGTATTCGATCTTAGCAATATGCTACCATCCACCTCAGTTTCTGCAGCATGGGTCAAGCTCTTTGATGCAGGCTCTATTACCTCTTCACAAGAGGAGAGCGGTCTTAAAGACAAAGATGTGTATATCTTGAACCTCAAGACGAAGCTCTTTGACGCTATTGGTTTAGAAGCAGACTACGGCAATATTAATAAATTTAACTGTTTTGGCGGCTTGGATTATTCTATTAATTATGGAAATAATAATATATTAAACTTTATTTCTAATTACCCACCTCTTACATATGGAAAATTCAATTGGTGGGCAATAATAGCTAACTGGAATATTTATAACGTAAATATGTGGGCAGGATACAATGGTACTTCAATTGATATGCCAAGCTATGATGTGAGTGGAGATCGTTTGATGGGAGTTAACTCTGTAAATGGCGGAGCATTCAGAATAGGCGCTACCATTCCTCTTCCAGTAGGAGCTATTACAGGCGACTTCTGGTTCGGTAACAACAAGTGGTACAATCCGATGATAATCAATACTATGGGCTCAACTGATTACAAAGACTACTACAACGTCTACTACACGCTCCCAATAGCAAAAAACGCAACCTTAACTCTTAACTACGACTATTGGAAAGGCAAGAAGCCATATAATTCTGATTTTGTGAACGGTTGGTATTATACCTTCAACCCAGACCAAGTTGATAAGGATCAAAGATACTATATTCAGATGGACGTAAAGTTCTAAAAACTTAACTTCAGCCCCCTGAGAAATCAGGGGGGTCTTTAATTTTTGCTTCATATTTTATCATGTTTACTTCCTGCAATGCCCTCTCCTGAGAATGTTTTAAGATCTTTTTTAAATGAAAATTTTTTGAAAGAAAATTTAGGTAATATTTTTTGATTGTGATAATAATATACTTAATTTATAAATTTTTAAAAAATAAAAATATATATAAAAAAAATAATATTTTAATAATTTTGAAATTCTAAAAAAATATTAGAAATGGCTTGAAATAAAATAAAATTTGTTGAAAGAAATTTAAATTCAATTAGTAATTTTTAAATAATTGATAAAAATTGTGTATATATATTTTTTAAATTTGAATGATATAATTTTAAAGACTTATATAAAGTAGGTCTTTTTAAGTACTGTTAGAAAATGGCAGACAATTCTGATAGAAGGGAGGTTGAAATAGGGATTGTAAAAATTTTTCAAATTTTTTTATTTTATCTATTTAAGGGGGTCAGTGAATGAGCAAGACGAATTTCAGGTGGGTAATTATCGGTTTAGTCTTTTTTATTACAGTTATTAACTATGTAGACAGAAGTGCAATTGCATTTGCAATGCCAATTTTGAGTAAATTATTTCATTTGAGTCCAGAGGACATCGGTTTAACTTTGGGAGCTTTTAATATTGGCTATGCTTTGATGGTGTTTGTGGGTGGATTGCTTGTTGATAATTGGGGAGCTAGAAAGGTTTGGTTTTGGGGAGCACTAATTTGGTCGGCAAGCATATTTTCAACAGCTTTTGCAACAGGATTAGCATATCTTTTTATTGTGAGACTACTTCTTGGTTTGGCCGAAGGCCCAAACTTTCCTGCAATGAATAGGGTAGTAGGCGATTGGCTTCCACTAAAAGAAAGGTCTACTGCTTTAGCAAATGGTTTGGTTGCTGTTCCTTTCGCACTAATGATTGGTGGACCAATAGTTACATCTCTTTCAACATTATTTGGATGGCAAGTTATGTTTATGATTCTTGGTATTGTAGGTATGATTTGGGCACCTGTTTGGCTTTATTTCTTTAGAAACTTTCCAGAAAGGTCAAAATTTGTAAACGATGCAGAGCTAGCTTATATTAGAGAAGAAGCTAATGTTGATAGAAATAGAACAAGCCTTGAGATTAGGCGCGAACACACTAAGGTACCAAAAGGTCTTTGGAAATTTTTACTTACTAATCCCACGCTTTTATCTAACGATTGGGCCTTTTTTGTATTTGGTTATAATTTGTTTTTCTTTATGGGATGGTTACCGACATTTTTGGATAAGACTTATCACATGAATGTTATGAAAATTGGCTTATTTACGGTTTTGCCATGGGCTTTAGCTACAATTTTGTTGTTCCTTGATGGCAGGCTTTCTGACAGGATACTTGCAGCTACGAAGAGTCTAAGAAAAGCTCGCTCACATCCAATCTGGATAAGTCAACTTTTAAGTGGTTTAAGCCTTATTCCTATCATGCTTTATCACGATGTAAATATTGCGATGATATTTATTGCTTTGGCGGTTGGATTGGGTATGGCTGCAAATCCAAATTATTACGCTACGAACATTGACGTCATAAGACAAAGATCAGGAACGGCACTTGGAATAATGGATTTTGGGTTTGCTGTAGCAGGACTTATTGCATCTACTTTGACAGGTTTGATCGTTCAGGTTACAGGTTCCTTTGTAGGTGCTTTTGGATTTTTGCTATTTCTTAACCTTACATCAGTGGTTGGTGTACTCTTGTTTCATCATCCGGATAGAGAACAATTTAAGGCTTAAAAACAATAAATTTCCAGGTGGGACTAATATTCCCACCTGGAAAAGATTGTGAAATAAAATAAAGAACTTTGTTTTTTTGGGCAATTAGGTTCTAAAGAAAGAGTTCTTAAGAAAGGAGGGAAGATGGACCTGGTGTAGGGGCTTAGTCTTCAGGAAAAGAAAAACTTTTCTTAAAGATTAAGTTAGATCTATGTATGAATTTTAGTAAAAGGAGATGAAGATTTTGAAGTCAAAACTAAAAAAGGAGCTAAATCTTCTAGATCTAACTATGTTAGGCCTGGGTGGAATAGTAGGTTCTGGCTGGCTTTTTGCTTCACAAAAAGCAGCCAATCTTGCTGGGCCTGCTGCAGTTTTTGCATGGGTAATTGGTGGAATTTGTGTATTTTTTATTGCTTTAGTTTATGCTGAGCTTTCAGGAATGCTTCCAGAATCGGGCTCTTTGATTCGATACCCACAATATACCCACGGGAACTTTGTGAGCTATGCTTTGGCTGTTGCATTAATTATAGGTGACTCTTCAGTTATAGCCATTGAAGCTCTTGCAACAGTTCAGTTTGCAAGTTCCTATTTGCCATTTTTGTACAATAATCATCAAGTAACATTTGTAGGTTGGCTGTTTACGATGGGTGTAATAGTAATTTATTTCTTGTTAAACTACTGGAGTATAAGAATTGCTGGCAAAACTAATACAATTATTACGATATTTAAGTTTTTTACTCCAACTGCAACGGTGTTAGTTTTGTTTACCTGCTTTAACCCAGCAAATCTTACTCAACATGGAGGATTTGCCCCATTTGGATTTCCTGCTGTTTTGGCTGCCGTTTCAAGTGGCGGTATAGTTTTTGCATACTTAGGATTTAGACAGGCTGTAAACCTTGCAGGAGAGGCGAAAAATCCAACAAGGGATGTTCCACTAGCTGTAGCTATGGCTGTAGGGCTAGCAATAGTATTGTACGTTTGTTTGCAGTTGGTATTTGTAGGGTCTTTGCCTCCCCAAGAGATTGCAAAGGGTTGGGGACATATTAATTTCAGATCGCCTTTTGCTGAAATACTACTATTGTTGAACATTCATTGGTTAGCTGCTATAGTATTTGCCGATGCTGTAATATCTCCTTCTGGCACGGGTCTAATCTACATGACTTCAACGTCAAGAATTATAAACGCTCAATCGCTAAACGGTATTTTCTGGAAGGTATTTGTAAAAGTTGATGAAAAGACTGGCGTTCCGAGATATGCCCTCTGGCTAAGCTTGATTTTAGCTTTAATATGGACTGCTCCTTTCCCATCATGGAATAAATTAGTAGGTGTTGTTTCAAACGCAATTGTGTTGACTTATATGATTGGTCCTGTAAGTGCGGTAAGTCTTAGAAAATTTGCTCCAAATCTTTATAGGCCATTTAAAGCTGAACCTATAACCCTTATATCTTTGATAGCATTCATTGTGTGTACTCTTCTCATAGACTGGAGTGGATGGTCAAACGTTTCAGTTCTAATTGCTGTAGACTTGATTGCATTTTTGCTTTATTTCTATTTTGTAGCTACCAGAGATGAGCTGAAGAAGGATCTTGGCAAGAATGTAAGGTCAGGGATATGGCTTATATGTTACATGCTTTTTGTTGCCCTTATGAGCTACATTGGAAGTAAGCACTTTGAAGGACTCGGAATCATAGAATATCCGTTTGATCAATTTATATTAATTCTTGTATCTATAGTTTTCTTCTTCTGGGCTGTAAATAGTGCACATTATACTGATGACATAAAGGAAATAGTAGAAGAAAGAGGTGACGAAGTATCAAAATTTGCTGCAAAATAGTTAATAATATATAAAATAATAATAAAAATTATTATTGGGGGCGCTTTTAAACGCCCTCAATAATTTAGAGGAGATTGCATGGAAATAGCGGATCTTTCTAAATGTAAGCGTATCTTTATACAACTTTTAATATTTGGTTCAGTAATAGAACAAATTATGAGAGCAAGGTAAATTTCAAAACCAAATAGTTTTTAGGATTTAATTAGAATCGAAATTGTTGCTATTTTTTTTACAAATTGATATCATTTACATATGCTAAAACATGTCTTTGTAAGAGTAGAAGGAATAGTTCAAGGAGTTGGTTTTAGGCCCTTCATATATAGACTTGCTAAAGAACTATCTTTAAATGGTTATTGTTTGAACGATACCGAAGGTGTAACTATTGAGGTTGAGGGGGAAGAAGAAAAACTCGATAAATTTTTGATAGCGATAAAAAACGACTTTCCTCCTCTAGCAGTAGTAAACAGCATTCGTTCAGAAAAGAGAGAAATGGTAGGATATAAAGATTTTGTTATTGAAAAGAGCAAACAAACTGACAAAAAGACGACTTTTATATCTCCTGATACAAATATATGTGATGATTGCCTTAGAGAGTTATTCGATAAAAACGATAGAAGATTTCACTATCCTTTTATAACCTGCACAAACTGTGGACCTAGATTTAGCATTATATATGACATACCCTATGACAGAAAAAATACTACAATGAACCATTTTGAACTTTGTCCTGAATGTAAAAAAGAATATCTTGATCCGCTTGACAGAAGATTTCATACCCAACCTACTGCATGTCCTTTGTGTGGTCCTAGCGTTTATTTATATGATAAAGACAAAAACCTGATTAAAGAGAAAGTTGACGATGTAGTACAAGAGACCTATAATCTCTTGATGAAAGGAAAAATAATTGCAATTAAGGGTGTAGGGGGATTTCACCTTGCTGTTGATGCAAAAAATGACGAAGCTGTGTTAGAACTAAGAAAGAGAAAAAGAAGACCATTTAAGCCATTTGCTCTCATGGCAAATATTGAGACTATTAAAGATTTTTTATATACAACAAAAAAGGAACTAGAACTTCTAACCTCACGAGCAAGACCTATAGTTTTATTGAAACAAAAAGAAATTGCTTTAGAAAAGATCAGCAAATATATTGCACCACATCTAACCTATATTGGAATAATGCTTCCTTATACTCCATTTCAGTATTTACTTTTTGATAAAGGCAAATCTATGGTTCTAGTTATGACAAGTGCAAATTTGTCTGATGAACCAATAGTCTATAAAGATGACGTTGCTTTTGAAAAACTTTGTAATATTGCTGACTACTTCGTCACGTACAATAGAGAAATTGCAATCCAAAGTGATGACAGCGTAATGTTTGTCTTAAATGAAAAGGAATTCTTTATTAGACGTTCGAGAGGTTTCGTTCCAGTGCCTTTTTTTACAAAAAAATTTAATAAACATATTTTTGCAGCAGGAGCTGATCTAAAGAGCAGTTTTGCGCTATCTAAAGACAATGTAATTTTTTTGAGCCAGTATCTTGGAGACCTTGAATCTGTAGATACTTACAACGTTTTTAAAAATACCCTAAAACACTTTGAGAAAGTTTTCGATATAAAACCCGAAATCTTCATTTCTGATATGCACCCAAATTATTTTACAACGAGGCTTACTAATGAGATATCTAATAATTCACAAAGGTTTTTTATTCAACATCATCATGCACATGTTGCAGCTGTGATGGAAGAACATGGTATAGAGGATGAGGTTATTGGGGTTGCATTTGATGGAACAGGATATGGTTTAGATTCTAAAATATGGGGTAGTGAGTTTTTGCTTGCTAACAGGAAAGAGTTTAAAAGAGCTGCTCACTTTTCATACTTTAAGCTGCCAGGATCCGAGAAGGCAATTAAAGAAGTATATAGAATAGGCCTCTCTTTACTCTATGATTTAGGGTTGAATAACAAAGAAGTGACGAAATATATAAATTTTGATAATAAAGAGAATATAGAAATTGTCTTAAACATGTTAAAAAGGAATATAAATTGTCCGCTAAGTTGTAGTATTGGAAGGCTTTTTGATGGTATCGCTGCAATATTGGGAGTTTCAAGCGTAGTCAGTACAGAAGCTGAAGCAGCACAAAAATTGGAAGAATTAGCCTTAGTTGGGAAGAAGATATATCCGTTAAAAATAGAGCTTGATTTGTCAGGTGAAATTGAAGTCCCTGTAAAGGAAATAGTTAAAAATATTTTGGAGTTAAAAGAAAAAGGTGTGCCTGTCGAAGATATTGCTTTATCCTTTCACAACGCTGTTTCAGAAATTAGCGTAAATTGTGTCCAGGCTATCTATGATAAATACAAAGTCAAAAAAGTTGTTTTATGTGGTGGGTCATTTGTAAATAAAATTTTGTTGAAAAGGATTTGGGAAGTTTTAGAGCTTTTTGGTTTTGAGGTTTTTTTACCCCATAGAGTTCCTTTAAACGATTCGTCTATTGCACTTGGTCAGATATGTGTTGGAAAAGAGTTAATAAAGTAATAATTTTTTACTTTTTTAGAATTTTTGTGATAATATAAAGTTTATCTTGTTTTTCCGAATTGAAAGAATATGCCAAAAATTAAAAAATTTATTTTATTAAATATTATCATACTCTTAGGTTATCTATTGCTTTCATGGATACCTTCTATTTTGTTTTCTGGCATCTCCCCTTTCTGGCCACCGGATGCCCTTGCAGTTTTTTCAGTGCTCATATGGAAAGAGTACCCCCTTCTTGGCATATTTTTGGGATTATATTTTGCTAATATATTGTTTTTTAATTGGGGGATAAATTTTTCATTTTTTGTAGCTTTTGCAGATACTTTTGCACTTTTGATTAGTCTTCTTATTATGAAAAGATTAAGATTTGATTTTAGCGATGTATTCAAGGATGTTAAAAATTTCCTGATTTTTGCAGTTTTTTTATCCATCATTAAACCGCTTGTTTCTTCTTTATGCGTTTCATATATCTTTCTAATCTGCGAAAAGATTCTTTATAGTGATTTATTAAGTTTTATAGAGAACTGGTTTATATCAGAATTTGCTACCATCATATCCATTACACCCTTTCTTTATTTGCTCTGGATTAAGCGGAAAAATTTAAAAAACGTATTTAAATCAAAGAAAGACTTTGTAGAATTTTTTATACTTACTTTTCTAACTCTTGTTCTTTGGCACTTTTGCTTTATGTCACCAAATTTAGATAATGGCATAAGAATAGGACTCTTATTTGTTGTAATTTTGCCAACTGTATGGTCTGTGTTCAGTCTTGATTTTCTTATTACATATTTTCTCATTGCTTTAGTATTTTTGTTAATGTTTTATGCGACTGTGTTTGGGTTTGGACCATATTATTTTCTTATGAAAGGAAGCCCTATTTTTGATGCTGAAGTTTTTTCTTGTGCAATGAGTTTTGCTGTATTACTATTTTCTGTTTTAAAGAATCAAATAGAAAGAGGACAGGCTTTCAATAACGCAATGGTAGAGCACACCCTTGCTGGGATAGTTGTAGTGAAAAATAGAGTAATTTTATCAGTTAACAAGAGATTTTTAGAGATGCTTGGATATAAAAATATGAGCGATCTTGTTGGAAAAAGTTCCAAGATATTGTATTTTGACGATGATCATTTTGAAAGGATAGGAAAACTTTATGAGGAACTTACTACTAAAAAGACTGCTCAGTTAAGAGACGTTAAACTTTTAAGGGCTGATGGGGGGTATTTAATTTGTGATATTTCTGGTGGAGCTATAAACGAAAAAGAAAATCTAATGAATGCAGTTACTGTATGGACCTTTTTTGACGTTACTGAAAGGTATCAGATGCAAAGGGAAAAAGAACATGAATATGTAAATCAGTTAAAGAAGTTATCGAGAATTAATACTCTTAGAGCAAGTGTGAATAAAATAATCTTAAGCACGGAGTCTGAGAAAGACCTTTTTCAATCTGTATGTGATCTTACTCTTTATTATACAAGAATGCTTTTTTCTTATATAGCACATCCAGATCGAGAAGACAAAATAGTTTTTTTTGCAAGGTCAGGAAATGCTGATTTTTTAGAGAGAATTGATTTTAGCGTAGATTTAGAAGAGAGCATAATTAAAAACGTAATGTCTTATGTTTGGAACGAAAAAAAGCCTGCCTATATACAATCTTATGAAGAATTTGATGTGTCTAAAGGCATAAAAGAAAAGCTTTTAGCTTTAGGGGTTAGGTCTGTGGCCGGTCTGCCAATATATTTTCATGAGAAGTTGTATGCTATTTTTGTTTTAGCAAGTGATGAAATTAATTATTTTGATTCAGAACTAAAAGATGTTTTAGAAGATTTAGCAAGAGATATTTCTAATGGTTTAGAAAGAATTGAACTTTTGCAAACTGAACGAAATCTTATGGTTATTCAGGAAGCCCTTCTTGAGAACACATTGGCTGGAGTTTTAATGACTAGAGAAGAAAACATAATTAACGTAAATTCAAGGGCTTTAAACATTTTTGAGTATCATTCGATTAATAATTTAATGGGAAAATCTATGGAAATCTTGTTTTCTTCTGCAAACGATTATGAAAAGCTAAAGAAAGTTTATTTTGATGCGAAAGACTATAAAAAGGCATTTATAAATAATGTAAAGATGATAACGCAGAATAAAAAAGAGATTTACTGCGACATAGGACTTCGTCTTGTAAAAATAAGAGATGAAGAATTAGCCATCTGGACACTTATTGACGTTACAGATAGATTTAATTTGGAGATTAAGCTGCACGATCAGGCGAGAAATGATCCTCTTACAAATCTGCCAAATAGAAGAGCTTTAATGGAAGATTTACAATATGTTGTGGCAAGAGCGAAAAGAAATAAAAATATGTTTGCAGTTTGCATGATAGATCTTGACGATTTCAAAGTTGTAAACGATACTTTTGGCCACAGCATGGGAGACAAACTTCTTAAAGAATTTGCAAATAGGCTTCGACTAAATCTTAGATCTAGTGACCTGGTGACAAGGATTGGCGGAGACGAATTTATAGTTGTAATAGAAGAGCTTACTGGCGAAGAATATATAAATCAACTAGAGAGCGCTTTTAGTAGGATGCATCTTGCAATTGAAGAAGAGTTCGAATTAATACCTGGAAAAAGTGTAAAAATTGGAATGTCACTTGGAGCATCAATTTACCCGATTGATTCGACTAAACCAGACGAATTAATTAGAAAGGCTGATGTTGCAATGTATCAAATAAAACAACAAAAAAATAATAGAGTAAATTGGTGGCAAATAGGAGTAAAATAGAAGTTAGATAATTTATTCCTGGGATCACGTTACACACTATCTAACTCGTTCTGTTGGAGGCGTAGGAGAGAGCTCCTTAGGAATCCGTATTGGCTGCTGCATGCAGCAAAGGTGTTAAAACAAAAGATAGAATGACCTGTTCAATACTTAAGAGCTAAGATAGATTAGGTAGATTTTTTTAAGTTGGCTTTGTATTTGTCATAAAAGCTAAATATGTGTCTTATTCTTTCTACTAAAGGCGGATGTGAATAGTTGAAGAATACATAGAGTGGGTGAGGTACAGGATTTGATAGGTTATCTTTGTATAATTTAACAAGAGTATTTTTAAAAGTTTCGGGATCCATAGTTAGTTTTATCGCAAATTCATCCGCTTGATATTCATTTAATCTCAATATAGGCATAAATATCAAATTAAAAATAATGTTTCCAAGAGGCAAGAATATTGTGAATATTATAAATATTTTGTTATACAAAGAATTGTTAAAACCAAAGATATTAGTTACAAAGTTCATTTGAAGCAGTTTTTCGCTAACAAACATGGCCAAAAATATTACTAAAGCGTTTAGCAAGAACATTTTAATAATGTGATTGTGTTTGAAATGACCTAATTCGTGAGATAGAACTGATATTATCTCAGAGTGATTGTGATTTTTAAGAAATGTATCAAATAGGACCAATCTTTTTTTCTTTCCAAAACCTGTAAAATATGCATTTGAGTGAGTCGATCTCTTTGATGCGTCCATTACGTAGACGTTTTCAAGGGAAAACCCTGTTTTTTCCAGAATATCCTTTATCTTTAATTCCAATTCTGTATCTGTTAGAGGTGTGAACTTGTTAAACATTGGGGCAATAAATATGGGATAGATATATAGAATAAAAAAGCTTAACAATATAAGAAAACAAGAAGATAATATCCACCAAATTGGCCCTGATATGCATATAAAGTTTATTATTATGAACAAGACCACAAAAAGCAAAATTGCTCCCAAAATTGTTTGCAGGCACATATCCTTTAAAAACAATTTTTTTGTTATTTTACTAAAGCCGAAAAATTTTTCAATGTAGAAGGTATCAATAATAATAAAGGGCAACTCAACTACTTTAAGTGCTACGTAAAAAGAGACAAATAATAAAAAGGCCTTTATAAATTCAAATGTTTGGAGCTTATATATTTCTTTTGATATTGATTGGATAATATTTGTTGCAAACAAATAAAAAAATACAAGGATCTCTACAACTCCTTTAACTATTTGAATAGCTATTTTTGACTTTTGGTATTTTATTAAGGATGTTGGATTTTCCACAGTGAATATTTTTTTAATTTTTTCTAAATTATTTATGTTAATATTCCTGAGATTTAAAAATTCTAAGAAAACTCCAAACAAATTTACTGTTATCACAAGAAAAATAAATAAGTAGCCTGTCTGCTGCAAAGATGTCCTCCTTAAATAATAAATACTTTATTTCCAACATATTAATTATACTAGTAATATAATTGTTTTTACCTTTCAAAAAAAATAAATAATTTGTAGTAGAATAAAAATAACATAAATAATTAAGAACAAGCCACAAATAAATATTTGAATTGCTTAGGAGGATATTTTGAAAGGCAAAGTTGTAAACTGTGCTATTTCAACTGAAAGAGGAGTTCCGAAAAGCAGCGTTCAATGCATTGAACTTATTGAAAATTATGGCGCAGTTGGAGATGCGCATGCTGGTCTTTCTCAAAGACAAATTAGTGTATCAAGCCTCTCTACGTATTCAAAAGGAATTGCAAAAGAACTTAACTTGAAGCCAGGCGACTATGCTGATAATATTACAGTTGAAGGAATAGATGTATATAAGATGGGTATAGGTACTAAATTTAAAATTGGACAAGAGGCTATATTACAAATAGTTGAAATAGGCAAGGGGCCAAATGAGCATCTTGAAAAATCTAGATATTTGCAGTTTAATAGACCTCACAATCAGATGTTAAAAGAGGGCGTATTTTGTAAAGTTTTAAAAGGTGGTAAGGTTTGTGTAGGTGATATTGTAGATTTTGACATTTGATGTTTGACAATTTTTAAAAGGGTTTTTATAATAGCTTCGTTTGAAAGGTAGGGTTTCAGATGAGAGTAGATGTCTCGCAAATCCTTGATGATGTGGGAAGCAGTATTAGAATTAAGACTCAAGAAGCTGCTCAATTTGACGAGCCCTCTCTTGAATTTTGTTCGCCAATTGATTTTGATTTGACTTTGACAAATGTAGGAAAAGCTATATTGGTACAGGGCAAAATTAAGGGAACGCTTGTGATGGAGTGTGCAATCTGTCTTAATAAGTTTAAGCAGAAGATTGAGTTTGAGCTTAACGATGAATTTGTTAAGGGTAAGCCTAATGAGGATCAATTTGCAATTCATGGTAAAGAAATTGATCTTTCGGAGCTATTGAGGCAGGAGTTTTTGTTGTGGTTTCCAATGAAACCTGTTTGTGTTCTTTGTAGAGAAGATATTAAGGAGGTTAATATTAGTGGGAGTACCAAAAAAGCGTCGTTCTAAAATGCGTCAAAATACTAGAAGACCGTATATTATAGAAGGAGATTTACCAAATATTATTGGTTGTCCTCATTGTGGGGCCCCAACACTTGCGCATAGAGCATGTTCTAAATGTGGAACGTATAGAGGAAGGGTTGTACTTACAACCAAAGCAGAAAAGGCGGAAGAATAATTTAAGGTAAGAATATAACAACTTGATTTCTATAGCTTTTGACCTTTTAGGCGGAGATAAAGCACCAGAGGAGACTGTGCGCGGTCTCGTTCTTGCAATGGAAACGAGATCGGATTTTATTACTTATGCTGTAGCTACAAAAGACGTTTTTGATAGATACCAAAAAATCTTAAATCCTTTTTTGTCTTCTGGCAGATTAAAAGAAATTACTTGTGAAAACGTTTTTGAAATGGATGATGAGCCTGTAAAAGCTTGGAAAGAAAAAAAAGGTTCTAACTTGCATAAGATGGTAGATTTAGTTAATGAAGGATTTGCTTCTGGTTGTATATCTTTGGGTAGCACTGGTGGTTGTTTGGTAGCAGGCACATTGGGGATAGGTAGGCTAAAAGGTATTGAGAGACCTGCTATAGGTGTTCTTTTGCCTTCAAAGCAAGGGGGGTTTCTTCTAATTGATGCAGGAGCAAATGTTGACGTAAAGCCCAAAAATATTTTGGATTTTGCTAGAATGGGCAGCGTATATATGAAATTTCTTGGCTTTGAAGATCCAAGTGTAGGTCTTTTTAATGTGGGAGAAGAAAAAAGCAAGGGGGACAGACTAAGGCAAGAGTCATATGAGCTTCTTTCGAGAAGTGATATTAATTTTGTTGGAAATATGGAAGGAAAGGATGCTTTTTTTGGTAAGTGTAGCATTCTCGTTTGTGATGGATTTATTGGAAATATTTTTTTGAAAACTACAGAAGGAGTTTCAGATTATTTAAGATATGAAATGAGAGATGCTATAAGACAAAGTTTTATGACAAGATTAGGCGGAATGCTTTTATATCCTGCTTTGGCAAGAATAGTGAAACGTGCTGATTACTCCAATTATGGTGCTGCCCCTCTTTTGGGTGTAAAGAAGGTTTTTTTGATTGGGCATGGAAGAAGTGGACGTATTGCAGCGAAGAATGCTATATTACAGACTGTAAAGCTTTGTTCTGAAAATCTAATAGAAAAGGTAAAAATCGTAGGTGAAAGTTAAAGACGTAGGAATATACGGTTGGGGTTCATGTGTACCTGAAGGCGTAGTTACAAATTTTGAGCTTGAAGGTATGGTTTTGACCTCTGATGAGTGGATAAGAGAGAGAACTGGTATATTAAAAAGACATGTTGCATGTAGAGGAGAAAAAACGTCTAATTTGGCTATTACTGCTTTGCAAAATGCATTAAAATTAGGAAACGTAAAACCTGATGAAATTGATCTAATTATTGTGGCAACGTCTTCTCCAGATATGCTTTTCCCTGCTACTGCGTGTATAGTACAGGATGCTATTGGAGCAAAAAAAGCAGCTGCTTTTGATTTGTCTCTGGCATGTACTGGTTTTGTATATGCACTTTGTGTAGGAGCACAATTTATACAAAACAATGCTTACAAATGTGTTGCGGTTATTGGAGCAGATATTCTTACAAGATTTATTGACTGGTCCGATAGAAAGACTGCAATACTTTTTGGAGATGGTGCGGGCGCCTGTATTTTGAAGAGTAAGCCTGGCAATGAGTGGTGGTTTTTTTTGGGAAGTGATGGAAGTGGAGCAGATCACCTGAAGATATCTGGAAGTGGTTCTAGCGATCACGATCGCTTTGGAACTTCTCAAAAAAGATTGCCAACTATACAAATGAACGGACAGGAGGTTTTTAAATTCGCTGTAAGGTCTATGGTCCAATCCGTAAAGAATGTTATTGAAGAATCAAAATTAAGCTTTGATGATATATCAAAGATTGTTCCTCATCAGGCAAACAAGAGGATAATAGAATCTGTAAGAAAACATCTTAAGCTAGATAACGAAAAGTTTTATGTGAATGTGGAACGCTTTGGCAATACTTCTGCAGCATCAATACCTATTGCTATTGACGAAGCCTATAGATCTGGCGTTATCAGATCGGGCGATAAAATAGTTCTTGCTGCGTTTGGAGCCGGTTTTGCATTTGGATCGGGGTTGATATCTTTATGAGTAAAAAGACTGTTTTGCTCTTTCCAGGACAGGGATCTCAATATTTGAATATGCACTTAAAGTTGAGCGAAAAGTCGCAAGAATTTATAAGAAAAATGTTAGAAGATTTAGATTTGACAAATATATTAAAATTAATGTCAACATCTGAGGAATCTTTGTTGCCTACTAATGTTTCACAAGTTGCTATTTTAGCTACAAGCTTAGGTTTTTTGAAAGATCTAACTGATAAGGACTTTTGTTTTGAGGCTTCAGCCGGTCATAGTCTTGGTGAATATGGAGCTCTGGTTGCTTCAGGTGTACTTTCCTTCAAAGATGCTCTGAAATCTGTTTATGTTAGAGGACGTCTTATGGGTGAGTGCGCCGCAAAACGTGGAGGTAGTATGGTAGCTTTGCTGGGATTTGATATAAAGATGATTGAATCTCTTTGTAAAGAGGCTTCACGCTTTGGTGTGTGTGTTGTAGCAAATGAAAATTCTAATCAGCAAATAGTAGTTTCGGGTGAAAACAGTGCAATAGACTGGGTTTTGGAAAATTATAAAAGTTTTGAGATAAAGAAAGCTATAAAGTTAAAAGTAGAAGGTGCATTTCATTCTCCTCTGATGGAGGACGCAGCAAAGGAATTTAGAAAATTTTTAGAGAGTTTGGAATTTAAAGATTTTAAAATTCCAGTTTATAAAAATATTGATGGGCTTCCTTATAAAGATAATAAAGATATTCCAGATATTTTGTCAAAGCAAATAATTAGTCCAGTAAAGTGGACTGATACTATTGAGAATATTATTCGTGATGGATATGAAAGTTGTGTTGAAGTTGGTCCCAAAAATATACTTACAACAATGTTAAGGCGCTGGACTAAACTAGAGTGCAGTGCCTTAGATGGAGAGTGATTAGACATGACGTTAGAAGGAAAGGTGGCCATAGTTACTGGTTCAAGCAGAGGTATAGGTAAGGCTATAGCTAAAGCCTTTGCTGTGGAGGGGGCGAAAGTTTTGATTAATTATGCCTCTAACGATGAAGCAGCTAAGAAAATTAAAGAAGAATTAGTTAGTATGGGTTGTACAGTTGAAATTTTTAAGGCATCAGTTGAAAAAGAAAGTGAAGTGAAAGCGCTTTTTGAACAAGTAGACACTTTATTTGGCAGAATAGACATCCTTGTGAATAATGCTGGCATAACAAGAGATGCATTAATATTAAGAATGACAGAATCCCAATGGGATGAAGTAATAGATGTGAACCTTAAAGCTGCTTTTTTGTGTTCGAAGGAGGCAGCTAAAAGAATGATAAAACAAAAGAGCGGCAGAATTATAAATATTTCTTCAGTTATTGGGCAAATAGGAAATCCAGGTCAGGCTAATTATTCTGCTTCAAAATCGGGATTATTTGGGTTGACGAAATCTCTTGCAAAAGAACTGGGTTCAAGAGGAATACTTGTCAATTCTATTGCTCCTGGTTATATTGTTACAGATATGACCTCAGGGCTTTCTGATGAGATAAGGAACAAATTACTTTCATCGATTGCCCTAGGTAGGCTCGGTACTCCTGAAGACGTTGCAGAAGTTGCGTTGTGGTTGGCTAATTCTGCGAATTACGTAACTGGGCAGATTATTTCTGTAAATGGTGGCATGTTTTAAATTTGAAAGGAGGTGAATTTAATGAGTGAAAACGAAATATTTGATAGAGTTAAAAAGATTATTTCAAATCAGCTTGGAATAGAAGAGGGAACAATAGAGATGAATTCTTCCTTTGTTGACGATTTGGGAGCTGACTCGTTAGACACAGTTGAGATGGTTATGGCTTTCGAGGAGGAATTTGGAGTTGAAATTCCAGATAAAGAGGTTGAGAAAATTAAAACTGTTGGAGATGCTGTAAAATTCCTATACGAGAAAGTAGGAGAATAGGAATTCGTGTTTTTTAAATAAATTTAAAAATTTGTTTGGTTATTATAAATTTTTTTAGGAGTTAGCGAAATTTGAAGAGCAGCATCCTTAAACCACTTAAGTTTGGGAAAATAACGATCCCCCTGCCGATTTTGCAGGGGGGAATGGCTATTAGGGTATCGACTGCGCCCCTTGCAGGAGCTGTAGCAAGGGAAGGTGCAGGTGGCATTATTGCGGCAACAGGTATGGGTGACGAAGAACTTATAAATCAAATCAGATTAGCAAGAGAGATTTCTGAAGGTAATGGAGCTATTGGCATAAACGTAATGTTTGCTTATAGCGAATTTGAGAGAGTAGTTAAAACAGCTATTGCAGAGGGAATTGATTTTATTGCTACTGGTGCCGGGTTTTCGAGAGATATCTATAAATGGGCTAAAGAATCTGAAACACCGATTTTACCCATTGTTTCTTCTGCTAAATTGGCCAAACTTGCCGAGAAGTTGGGAGCAAGTGCGATAATACTTGAAGGTACAGAAGCAGGAGGTCATTTGGGGACTGACAGATCTACCTGGGACATTATGCCTGAAATTTTGGAAGTTATTTCTATTCCGCTTATAGTAGCTGGTGGAATTTATTCTGGCAAAGAAATGGCCAGGGCTTTGAAGATGGGTGCCAGTGGAGTTCAGGTAGCCACAAGGTTTGTTCTTTCAGAAGAATGTGATGTTAGCCCTGTCTTTAAAAAAGTACTATTAGAAGCAAAAGCTGAAGATGTAGTTAAGATAATGAGTTCGGTGGGCTTTCCCGGAAGGGCCATTCTTACTCCGTTATCAAAAAAGATTATTGAAGGCAATCCCCCTAAGCCGAAAGTATGTGAGGGTTGTATTAAAAAGTGTACTCGATCGTTTTGTATTAGATTAGCTCTAGAATCGGCAAGGCTTGGTGATTATGAAAATGGACTTTTCTTCAGCGGTTCAAACGTTTTCAGGTATAATGATATTCTTCCCGTGAAGACAATTATAGAAAATTTTGTACGTGAAGCCGAGGAGGAGCTGTCATGAAAAAACGTGTAGTTATTACAGGAATGGGCTGTGTTACCCCGCTTGGCAATGATGTAGATACATTTTGGAATATGCTTAAAAATGGAAAAAGTGGCATAATAAGAATTGACGATTTTAAGCAAGTATTTCCATCTATGATTGCTGGTAGGGTAAAAAACTTTGCTCCTGAAAGATATTTTGATAAAAAGGATGTAAGACGTACTTCTAAGTTTGTTCAATTTGCTGTTGCTGCTGCTCAAGAAGCAATGGAAGATTCAGGTCTTTTAGATGTAGCAGATAGAACCAATATAGGCGTATGTATTGGTTCAGGCGTTGGCGGAATAGATATTATGGAAGAACAAGCTGTGGTACTTTATGAAAAAGGGCCAATGAAAGGATCGCCATTTATGGTTCCTATGATGATTGTAAATATGGCTTCCGGCTACGTAGCTATTAAGTTTGGACTAAAAGGTCCCAACTTTGCACCTGTTTCTGCCTGTGCTTCAAGTAATCACGCTATTGGAGAGGCATTTAGAAGTATAGTTTACGGAGATGCAGATGTAATGCTTTGTGGGGGAGCAGAGGCTGCTGTTACACCACTTGCAATAAATGGTTTTTGTGTGATGAGGGCATTGTCTACCTGTAGAAACGATACGCCAGAACTTGCAAGCAGGCCATTTGATAAGTCAAGAGATGGCTTTGTAATGGGAGAGGGATCTGGCATAATAGTTTTAGAGGAGTTGGAACATGCTTTAAAAAGAGGTGCTAAGATTTATGCCGAACTTGTGGGTTACGGCGCATCTTGCGATGCATATCATATGGCAGCCCCGGATCCTTCAGGTGATGGCGCATATACGTGTATAAATAGGGCCTTGAAGGATGCAGCTATATCATATGAAGAAATAGATTTGGTGAATGCGCATGCAACAAGCACTCCTGCAGGCGATGAAGGTGAGTTGAAAGCTATAAAGAGAGTTTTTAAGGAACACGCAAAAAATATTTTTATTACTTCAAATAAGTCGATGATAGGACATTTGCTCGGTGCAGCTGGTGCTGTAGAACTAATTGCTACTATTATGTCTTTGAGGGAAAATTTTGCGCCACCTACCATCAATC
This sequence comes from Thermodesulfobium narugense DSM 14796, assembly GCF_000212395.1. Classification (NCBI taxonomy): domain Bacteria; kingdom Pseudomonadati; phylum Thermodesulfobiota; class Thermodesulfobiia; order Thermodesulfobiales; family Thermodesulfobiaceae; genus Thermodesulfobium; species Thermodesulfobium narugense. The sequence continues at coordinate 1,477,846 of NC_015499.1, read as the reverse complement.
TTGACGATCCTTGTGATGAGGCTGAAGGGTTGAATCTTGTGCCAAATAAGGGGCAGGAAATGAAAAGGTGTGAATATGCTATATCTAATTCCTTTGGATTTGGCGGACATAATGCCTGCTTGATAATTAAAAAGTTTAGAGGCTAAAGTGCCAAAAAAAGAATTAGTTTTGGAAACGTTTTCTAAAATATCAAATGTTTATGATTATATGAATGATTTCATGACCTTTGGCATGCACAGAGATTGGAAAAACTTGCTTGTAAAGGAAACTTTTAAATTTTATAAAGGCTCAGACGTTCTTGATATAGGAAGCGGAACAGGCGATCTGGTTTTTTTGATCAAAAAAAAATTTCCAGATGTTAAAGTTGTAGCTCTTGATATAAACGATAACATGATTGAAAAATTAAGATATAGGTTAGAGAGAAAAAAAATTAAAGATGTAGAAATTGTAAAATCTTTTGCTGAAGACATGCCTTTTGAAAATGAATCTTTTGGTGCTGTTGTTTCTTCTTATACTGTTAGAAATCTGGAAGATGTAGAGAAATCTTTTAAAGAGATATACAGGATTACAAAGAAACCAGGAGTTTTTGGCTTTCTTGAACTTTCTGAGCCAAAGGTTTTTAAGAATTTGTTTTGGCTTTATTTAGATAAAATTTTGCCCTTTTTTGGGGGTAAGATAGGTTGTAGAGAAGAATATGAGTATCTTGGGCAATCTCTTAGAGCTTTTTTGTCACCCGAAAAGATTGCCCTTTTACTAAAAAGTGTAGGCTTTAAAAAGGTTTATATTGCACATGTATGTGCGGGGGTTAGTACTATTTATATTGCAGTAAAGCAATAAACTGCTTACAGATTCAAGACTTTAGGTTATATTCAGACCTCTTATCGTTAAAGATTTATTTTAAATAAAAACATAAAATTCAGCAAAGATTTTAACCTTCTGGTATATTTCACTATGAAATACCACATATAATGTTGCGAATTGTCTGAATTTAACAACATACAATTTATTTAAAAAATAGTTGTAAAATGCTATTAGGAGGTGATATTTTGCTGGACAAAATTAAAATAAACGAACTAATAGATATTGTTGGAAGTTCAAACGTTTTGACAGATCCAAGTGAACTTATGCTTTACTCATATGATGCTACTCAATTGCATAGAGTTCCTGATCTGGTTGTAATTGTACATAGTGCTGAAGATATTGCAAAGATAATAAAATTTGCTAGAAAGAACAATATAAACGTTTATCCAAGAGGTTCAGGGACAAATCTTAGCGGTGGTTCAATTCCAGCTGATGGCGGTATAGTTATAGAATTAAACAGATTGAACAGAATTATAGATATAGATATTGAAAATAGAATAGCTATAGTTGAGCCGGGCGTGATAGCTGCTACTCTTGACTCTGAAGTCGCAAAAAAAGGACTCTTTTATCCTCCTGATCCTGGAAGTCTTGCAGTTGCTACTATTGGAGGATGTGTTTCTGAAGGTGCAGGAGGTCTTAGGGCACTAAAATATGGTACTACAAAGGATTATATTATAGGTTTGGAGGTAGTTCTTCCTAATGGAGATATTATAACAACAGGAAATTTTTCCTCGTTAAGAAGCTCTCCTGGATTTGACTTAACTCATTTATTCGTTGGTTCGGAGGGGACGCTTGGGATAATAACTAAGATTGCTGTAAAGCTTATTTATCCTGCAAAAACAAAAAAAACTCTCTTGGTATTATACGACAGCGTAGTTAAAGCTGGAACTGCAGTAGCAAAGATTATAGAAAATAAGATTATTCCATCTACAATGGAATTTTTAGACAAGATAACTATTAATGCAGTAGAAGACTTTAAAAAAATTGGCCTTCCGAGAGATATTGAGGCACTTTTACTTATAGAGGTTGATGGAGAACCAGAAGATGTAGAAACCTCAGCAAAAATTCTAGAAAAAGTATGTATGGACGTAGGCGCAAGGTCGATTTCTGTTGCTAAAAATGATACTGAAAGAATGGAACTTATGGAAGCAAGAAGGGCTGCCTTGCCAGTCCTTGCGAGGCTTAAGCCTACTACTATATTAGAGGATGCTACTGTTCCAAGAAGTAAGGTTCCTCAGATGCTTGAAAAAATTCACGATGTTCAGGACAGGTATAATTTGATGATAGGAAGTTTTGGCCATGCTGGGGATGGAAATCTTCACCCGACAATTCTGGTTGATAGAAGAAATAAAGAAGAGATGAAAAAAGTTGATATGGCTATTAAAGAAATATTTAATTATTGTATAGAACTAGGAGGGACCTTGACAGGTGAACATGGAATAGGCATAGTGAAAGCGCCTTTTATGGAAAAGGAATTTAAAAAAGAGGGGCTTAGCTTTTTTAGAGATATAAAGAAAGCGCTTGATCCGGATAACAAATTAAACCCAAACAAGATTGTATGTACTAAGGAGGTTCACCTTGACTACATCTAATGTTAATTCTTTGCCTCTAATAGAAGGATATTATGAAGAACAAATAATTAGGTGTATGAAATGTGGAATGTGTCAGAGTACATGCCCTGTCTATTATGAAGATTCTCTTGAGACAGGTTGCGCAAGAGGCAAGCTTGCCCTCTCAGAAGCTTTGTTGCACGGCAAACTCGAACCCAATCATAAAATTGAAATGATTTTTAACAAGTGCTTGCTTTGTCACGCATGTGCTCAAGCCTGTCCAGTAGGACTTTCTCCCGATAAGGTCTTTGCTGCTGCACGTGCTGAGATGGTAAAGAGATATGATATGCCTTGGATTAAATCTATAATATACAGAAAGCTTTTGGGTGAAGGGAAGCTTTCTTCTTTAACTGGTGTTCTCTCTCTTGCAAATAGGTTAAAACTTTTTAGTCTTGCAAGGTCTTTGTCAATACCGAAAATGTTAGGGAAGAGCGTTGAAAGACTCTCTTTTGTGGATTTGCCAGACATTCCTTCGAGATCTTTTATGGACAGATTCCCTGAGATACTTGAGCCGAAGAGTAAAGTCATAGGAGATGTTGGATATTTTGTGGGTTGTGCCCAAAACAGTGTATTCCAGGATGTTGCTGAGGCTTCAGTAAACGTTCTTCTTTCTTTGGGTTATAGAGTAATAATCCCAAAAGATCAGGGATGTTGTGGTTTTCCTCACTATGGCGCAGGGGATTTTGAAACTCTGAAACAAAAGATAGTGCAAAATTCAAGTGCTTTTAAAAAATACAAATTAGATGCAATCATAATTTCTTGTGCTACAGGAGGGTCTGGTTTGAAAGATGTTTATCCTGAGATGACAAAAGAAGATAATATAAACACTCTTGGTGCAAAGGTCTATGATATATCTGAATTTTTGGCTGAGAAACATCTTGACGATTTGAAAAAGATGATGCCAAAGAATATAAAGGAAAAGGAAAAGGTAACTTATCACGATGCCTGCCATTTGAACAGACTTCAGGGAGTATTTAATCAACCTAGAGAACTTTTGAACATAATGCCTTCTTATGAATTTGTAGAAATGGAAAACTCCACAAAGTGTTGTGGTGAAGGAGGAGGATTTACAGTCTATTATCAAGATATTTCTACCAGCGTAGCCAACAGAAAGAGAGAAACTATAAAAAATACTGGGGCAAAGGTTGTGGCTCTTGGATGTCCTGGCTGTAGGGCACAAATTTCAGGTGCTCTTAAACAAGAAAGATTAAATATTGATACAAAACATACAGTTTGTCTTTTGTGGGACGAGATCAAAAAAGGCAAAGGGCAATGAACTTTGATGTGTTTTGACCAGCTTTATTAGAGAAAGGAGTGAAAATACTTGGTAGAGACTGAAAAGATAGAAAAAAATTTGTTTGATAAAAATATGCCTTTCAACGATGAAACGCCTTACTCTGTAATTTATCCTGAAAATAACAAGGATGTGCTTGAAGCTCTTCTTTGGGCAAATAAGGAGAAGATAAAAGTTATTCCGAGAGGTTCAATGAGTAGTTTGTCTGGTGGTAGTAAGGCTGTAAAGGACTCATTAGTTATTGATTTCTCCAAAATGAATAAAATTATTGAAATGGATACTCATGACTTAGTACTTACTGTGGAACCTGGAACCAAGCTAAAAGATATTTATTCTGAGGTTGAAGGATCTGGTTTTTATTTTCCAATTGATTCTTTTTCTTCTTATAATGGAACTGCTGGTGGGGCAGCAGGAGAAAATTATCAGGGCATGAGATTTGCAAAATATTCAGATACAAGGCTTAACACGATGCAAATTGAAGTTGTCAATCCTGTTCACGGTATCGTTACGCTTGGGGGGAAAACTGTTAAAAACGTTTCCGGATATGACGCAAAAATAGCTTGGATTGGTAGCGAGGGTACCTTAGGGATATTTACTAAGTTAATGTACAAACTTCTCCCGTTACCTGAGAAAAGATCAATAATAATTTTGCCTTTCGAATCAGTTGATGAATTTTTCAGTTTTAAAAGAGAATTTGATTCTTTGAAGGTATTTGCTAGTGCGCTTGATTTTATGAGCAACAAAATTGCGAATTATATTCTTAAAGTTGATTCAAAATACTCAGCGTTTATTTTAATAGAGGGAAGAGAATTGGAGGTAGAAAGACTAAAGCAAGAGATTTTAAAATTTGGCAAGTCAAGTGAGGCACAAATATTTGAAGGAAAAGATTTTACTTTTATGTATGAAAACAGACTAAGCATGGGAAGTAGGTCATTAAATGACAAACTTTTTGCTGATGACGTTACGCTTCCAATTAAATCTTGCCCAAGTTTTTTGAAATATTTGGAAGGAAAAAATTATGATTTTTTGCTTCACGCTCAGGATGGGGGAATGCTTGTTTTTAGGGAACGAATTCCATTAGCAAATGATGAAATCTATAAGATAGTTTTGGATCAAAAAGGCTCATTAATTGCAGAAAGACAGCTAGGAATACAACCAAAGAGAAAATTGTTTCTTGAAAAATCAGGCAAAGTTTATGTGGAACTAATGAACTCTTTGAAAAAGTCAGTAGATCCTAATTTTATTCTTTCTCCTGATAGGTACGTTTTCTAGTTGGGGTTTTATAAATATATTCGTTGGTACTAAAAATTTATGGAGGCGATGTGTATAAAATGGACAGATTGGATATGTTTTTTAAGCCAAGATCTATTGCAATAATTGGTGCATCAAGCGAAGAAAAAAAATTAGGCTATGCGGTATTAAAAAACGTAATTGATGGTGGATATAAAGGAAATATTTATCCAATTAACCCTAAGGCTGATTATATTTTGGGTTACAAGTGTTATAAAAGCGTTTTAGATATCCCAGATGATTTAGATCTTGTTGTGTTTGTTATTCCTTCAAAATTTGTTAATCCTGTTATGAGAGAGTGTGCTCAAAAAGGTGTAAAAGGGGCCATAGTTATTACAGCTGGATTTAAAGAGACAGGTTTAGAAGGTGCAAAGCTAGAAAGAGAATTAAAAGAAATAGTTAAATCAAATAACATCAGGCTTGTTGGTCCAAATGTTTTAGGCTTAATTGATACGCATAATAGCATTAACGCTTCATTTGCTTCATTTATGCCAAAGAAAGGCAATATTGGTTTCATATCACAGTCTGGTGCTTTTGCTACTGCAATTATGGACTGGGCTGCTGCTAACGATATTGGGTTTTCAAAATTTATTAGTATTGGGAACAAGGCTGATGTGAATGAAATAGATCTTTTGGAAGTTCTAAAGGATGATAATGATACAGATGTAATATTAATGTACTTAGAAAGCATCGATAATGGAAGAGCCTTTATGGATATAGCATATAAAACGTCTAAAGTAAAACCTATAATAGTTCTAAAATCAGGTACTACAGCTGCTGGAGCAAAGGCTGCAACAAGCCATACTGGTTCTCTTGCTGGTTCTGATCAGGCTTATACTTCTGCTTTTAAGCAGTGCGGTGTTATAAGGGCATCTACGGTAGAAGATCTGTTTGACCTTGCTATTGGTTTTGCATATCAACCACTTTTAAACGGAAATAATATTGCTATTATTACTAATGCTGGTGGGCCTGGTATTATGGCATCTGATGCTATTGAGAATTTTGGATTGAGACTTGCAACTCTCTCGAACGATACAGTAGAAGAATTGAGGAAAAACCTTCCTTCTGCTGCTGCAGTTTATAATCCTGTAGATGTGCTTGGTGATGCCCTTGCCGATAGATATGAATTTGCTCTTAGCAAAGTTTTGAGAGATGAGAATGTTGATGGGGCTATGGTAATACTCACTCCTCAGGTTTATACTCAGGTAAATGAAACTGCTGAAAGTATTGTTAAGGCTAAAGACCCTAAAAAACCAATTTTTTCAATATTTATGGGTGGAAAAACAATATCAGCTGCAACAAAATACTTAATGGAAAATAGCGTGCCAAATTACTCGTTTCCAGAAAGGGCAGGATTTGTTTTCAAATCTATGCACGACAGAAGAATCTGGTTGAATAAACCTGAGCCTGTATATAGGAAGTTTGATACGAAGTTTGAACTGGCTGAAAAGTCTTTGAGATCAGAAGATAGAAGCAGAAGACCAAGTTTGGGTGACTGGGAAGTAAGAGAGGTATTTGAGGGATATGGTTTTACTCTCCCAAAAACGCTTCTTGCAACTACTAGTCTTGAAGCAAGTGACTTTGCCGAGGAATTAGGTTTTCCTGTAGTTATGAAAATAGCATCTCCTGACATTTTGCATAAGACTGACGTAGGCGGAGTAAAGGTAGGTCTTAGAAATAAAGATGAAGTAATTAGAGCCTTTGATGATATTATGATATCTGTTAGAAGATATTTCCCCGATGCTGAAATATGGGGTGTATCAGTTCAACAAATGCTCCCTCCTGGCAAAGATGTAATAATAGGTTCTGTTAAAGATCCTCAATTTGGACATATGATTATGTTCGGTCTTGGGGGTATCTATGTAGAAGTCCTAAAAGACGTTTCCTTTAGAATAGTTCCTGTTTCTGAGAGTGACGCAATGAATATGATTAGGGAAATTAAGTCCTTTAAACTGCTTTCGGGCGCAAGAGGTGAAAAGGGCGTTGATCAAAATGCGATTGTTGATGCTATACTAAGAGTATCAAATCTGGTTACCGATTTCCCGGAAATTGTAGAATTGGACATCAATCCATTGAGGGTGTTTGAAGAGGGAGCGGTAGCGATTGATATGAGATTAACCGTTGGAGGTGGGACAGAATGAAAGGGCTTTACTTTGTATCACCAGAATCGTTTGTGGGAAAGAGCACAGTGCTTTTGGGAGTTGGAAGAAATTTCCAAACTCAGGGGAAGAAGATTTCGTATTTTAAGCCTCTTGGAAATCTCCCAACAAGAGAAGAGGGTTTGTTGACAGACGAGGATGCCGTTTCTGCTCGTAAGGCATTGGGTTTAAAAGATCCTCTTGATGAAATGGTGCCTGTTGTAATGACGCCTGATTTAGCTGTCCTGTTTCTAAAATCTCAGGTGACAGACATTACAAAACAGGTAAAGGAAAACTATGAAAAACTTTCAAGCAAAAACGACGTCATTCTCGTAGAGGGAGTAGGTAACTTTACAGAGGGCAAGATGTATAACCTTGCTCCAAAAGATGTAGCCGAACTGCTAGATCTAAAGGTAATAGTAGTTGCAAGGTGCGAAACAGACATTCTTGCAGATCACATTCTTGAAGCGAAAGAGATCTTTAAAGACAGACTTATAGGCTTTGTTGTAACAGGTGGAACACAAGCTTGTAGAGAATATCATCACAGACTCTTGATCCCATATCTGACGGGTAAGGGCATTAATTTCCTTGGAGCAATTCCTCAGGATGAAACTTTGAAGTCTATCAGCATCCGTGAGTTGGTCGAGGTATTAAATGGTGAAATACTTTGTCAGGAAGACAAACTTGATGAACTAGTTGAGAGATTTCTTGTTGGTGCTATGAGTGTAGATAACGCTCTTAGGTACTTTAGACGAGTAATAAATAAGGCTGTTATAACTGGTGGAGATAGGTCAGATATTCAAATGGCTGCTTTGGAAACGCCTACTAAAGTACTTATTTTAACAGGAAACTTTTACCCAAGCAATGTCGTTTTAGCTAAAGCTGAGGATGCAGGTGTTCCTATTGTTCTTGTAAAGCAAGATACTCTTACTGTAGTTGAGCTCGTAGAGAGAGTTTTTGGTAGAGCTCGCATCAGAGAAGAGAAAAAGATCCAGAGGGCAACTACTATGGTAGAGGAGTTTGTGGACTTAAAAGCTATTAGTAAAGCCCTTGATTTATAATCATACACATTAAAAACCCCGTGAATTTAATTTCGCGGGGTTTTTAGTTATTTTACTTTAGTTTTTTGGCGTTAAATTAAATTCTATTCCTACTGAATTTCCCAATTCTTTTAGTTCTTTTACTACGTTTTCACCTAAAGGAGTTCCTTCTTTTATATTTTCTGATTCTCTAATATATTCAATTTCTCCTGGCATAAATATTTCTTTTGTACCCTCAGCTTTGGGAGATTCTTTAATTGTCTTGATAAAATCTGTTATTCTTTCATTGAATTCATCTATATCTATAAAGGCTTCTAATTTTACAGCCATCATAAAGAATCCTAAGTTTTGAGGTTTTTCTGGTTCTTTATAAAGTTCTCCTGTATGAATGAGATAACCTGCACCACTTAATACTGAGCTTAAAATATCGCCTATTACAGCCAATCCGTAACCTTTATGGGCCCCAAATGGAAGCAAGGCGCCTTTTAAAGCTTCATTTGGGTCATCGGTAGGGATTCCTCTTTCGTCAACAGCCCAAGTAAGAGGTATTTTCTCATTGTTTAACTGTGCTATTTTTATCCTTCCTCTAGATGTTACCGAGGAGGCCATGTCTAGAATTATTGGGTGAAATTGTCCTCCTGGAAATCCAAAGGCAATTGGGTTAGTGCCAAGGATCGCCTTTCTGCCACCAAAGGGAGCGAGGAGAGGGGATGTGTTTGTAGTAGCTATACCAAACATATTTTTATTTAATGCCATTTCAAGGTAATGAGCAACTATTCCAAAATGGTTGCCATTTCGAACTGATGAAATGCCAACAGAAGTTTGGTTTGCTTTTTCAATGGCTTTTGACATGGCAAATTGTCCTGCTACCTGGCCCATTGCACTGTCAGCATCAATTAAAGAAGTTGCTGAAGTTTCTTTTAGGATCTTAAAGTTTGGTTTTGGGTTTATACCGCCCTTTTTTATTCTTTCAACATAAATAGGTAACCTTGCCAGACCATGTGTTTCAATTCCTCTCAGATCCGCTTTGACAAGGATTGTAGCTGTAGTTTTTGCATCTGATTCAGGCATGGATGTTTTTTTTAATACTTGTGTTGCCCATTCTACAAGTTCTTTTTGATCAAATCTGATTTTCAAATTTCTCCTCCTCCTAAAATTAAATTGATGTACAAAGATAATTGTTTATTTGACATCATTATATTATAATAGCCGTGTTTAAAAAACTTAAGAATTGGAGATATCTTGACTAGAAGGAATTTTTTAACTTTTTTAGCTTTGTCTGGTTTCTCTCTTGTTTCTGGTTGTTCTGCAGTGAACCTTCCTAGGGACAGCCTTGTTTTGTCTTTAGGAAGCGATCCTGTAACCCTTAATCCTATACTTGCTTCTGATTCAGCCTCTTTTTCTGTTATAGATTTTCTTTTCAATGGAATTATAAGGGTTGATGAAGATCAAAAGATCCGACCAGATTTAGCTGAGAGTATAAAAATTTTAAATAATGGCTTGGTGTACAGAATTGTTTTGAGAAAGGATGTTTATTTTCACGACGGTGTTAGATTGACAGCTGATGATGTCGTTTTTACGTATGAAAAAATTCTTGATCCAAAAACAAATACTGTTAGAAGATCTGACATGATTGTAGATAATGTGCCTATAAAAATTATAAAGGTTGATGATTTTACTGTTGATTTTGTCTTGCCAGGGGTTTTTTCGCCATTTATGTCTAATCTAGGAATAGGGATATTACCCAAGCATATATTGGAAAATCAGGACATAAATATATCTGATTTTAATAGAATGCCAATTGGAACGGGTCCTTTTGTTATGAAAAAATGGCAGGTTGCTGACAGAATATTGCTTGAGCCTAATAAAAGATATTATAGGGGAAAACCACTATTAAATTCTTTAATTATGAAAATAATTCCTGATAGTAACTCACAAGTTTTTTCTTATGAAACAGGTGAAATAGATATGGTTGATCTCAGACCAAAGGATGTGGCTTGGATAAAAGAAGATCCAACTAGTACAGTTGTTTCTTATCCTATAAAGGCTTATACTTATTTTGGGTTTAACCTGAAAAATAGTTTGTTTGAAGACAGAAACGTTAGACTTGCAATTAGTCATTCAATTGATAAAGATGCTCTTGTAAAAGCGGTGTTGATGGGTTATGGAGGAGCGCTTAACTATCCAACATGTCCGCTTGATTGGTCTTATCCTGAAGGGATATGGTATCCGGAATATAATCCTGAAAAGGCGGATGAAATTCTTGATAGTACTGGCTGGAAAAGAGGTCCTGATGGATTAAGGTATAAAAATAACCAACTATTTAGATTTACCTGTCTTATAAGACAGGGCAGTAAAGACAGAGAGATGGCTGGAGTTATTATTCAACAATACCTTGAAAAAAGAGGAATAAAGATGGATTTGGTTACTTTAGAGTGGAGCAGCCTTTTACAAAGATTGACTTCAGAAAAAAAGGATTTTGATGCCACAATAATGGGCTGGGGTCTGGGTCTTGATCCGGATCCATATGGGATATGGTATTCAAAAGAGTATCCTAATGGGTTTAATCTAAATGGTTATAATAATCCAGAAGTAGATAGATTAATTATATTGGGCAGGCAAACAATTGATCAGGAAGAAAGAAAGAAGATTTATAGAAGAGTATATGAGATTATAGTTCAAGATCAACCGTATGTATTTCTTTGGTACCCAAAAAGTATTGTGGCTTATAGAAATTGGGTAAAGGGACTCTCTAAACCAGGTCCTTCCGGGCTTATTGTTTATCCAGAGAGAATATATGTTGAAAGGATTAAAGTTTAGATTTTGAAGTAATAAAATAGGTGTGATAGAATTTACTTTATAAAAATAAAAATTCCGGGAGGATAGATGAAATTTTTGAGACTTTTAATATTTTTGTGTATCCTTTGCGTGTCAACATTTATTTTTACTTCTTACGACTTTGTGTTGAATACCAATGTGCCAGCCAGAGCGGAAAGCGATCAATTTGTTTTTTATAAGGTTTATAAAGTTTGGTTTTCTGATGGCACTTTTGTTAAAATTGAGGCGAGAAGAGCCTGGATGGTAGATTGGGATTTAAGCGTTTCTGGTGTAAATATTGGCACTATTGAAGGAGATATTACTAAAGAAAAGGTCGCTGATTTCGCAAAGAATTATTTTGAAAAAGATATCACCAAGATAACTGGTGGATAATCGACAGAAACCTATTCCACCAGATCCAATAGTCGTCGCCAGCAACAACTGTTCCTGTCTTTATCGTGGGCATTGTGGGTAGACCAAATTCTTCGTCCAATTTTATAGCCTTGAAAGAGTTCTCAAGCTGTAAATTTTTTGTAGACTCTTTAGCGATATTTAAAAGATCATTGTCAATTTTATAAGCCAGATTTTCATATAGGTTTTGTGTGTATTCGTTGAAGTGACCTGGCAGGGCATATTTGGAACAACTATCTAATTATTAAAATTAATATTATGTAAATAAAAACTTGTTTATTTCTTCTCTGTCCAATTGAAAGACATTGAAGCTCTGATCTTTGTCAGAAAGAACTATTTCAATTTCTTTTCCCTTTTCATCGTTGAACGATGCTGTAATTTTAGCATAGAAAATGCTTTCTTCTTCACTTACTGCCTCTTTCAAAGGTAAAAGATAGCTTCCTTTGTCATTTTTTGGCATAAAGTAAGTGATTCCAAGCTTATTTGCGTAATCTTGAATCATTTGGTTTTCTCTTTCGCATCGGCCAGTTATTAGGAGATTATTGTATTTCTCAACAAAAAGTACTCTTGAATTTTTTATGAGTTTACAAAAATCTGCTGTTAACATGTCTAGCTCAATTAATTTCTTAATCTTGTTTCCAAATTGTTTTTCTGTAAGGATGCAGCCTCCAGCTGGTGCCGGATATCTTTTTATGTTTAAAAGGTTTGCAAGTTCCTTTTGTCTCTTTCGCGATCTTCCTGAGATGTCTTCAAGAAGTTCCCTATTTACAATTTTAGACCTTTCGATACTGGTTTCTGGTAAGAGTTTAGCTGAAAGTGGTCTTAGCACTAAATCTGAGTAATTATTTGCAACTAATTTTAAACTTTTTTTATTTTGTGACATTGGTCTTTCGCCTACGACCTCTCCGGTTATAACAAATGATGCGCCAAAATGCTTAAGCAATTTTATGCTTTCCTCGATCATTAATTTATGGCAATCTATGCAAGGGTTAAGAGACCTTCCGAAACCGTATTTTGGATTCTTTAATATTTTAAAAAACTGATCAGTAATATCAAAAAATATTGGATTTTTTAATCCTGCTTCTCTTGCATATAATTTAACTTTTTCATCAGATTCGAAAAAGGGGGTAGTAAACTTTATTGGAATGACATCAATATTTTGATCCTGTATAATTCTCCCTGCAACTAGGGAGTCTAAACCTCCTGAAAAAAGAAGTAATGCCCTATGCATTGAATAGATTTTCTACTGAAAGATATCTTTCTCCCGTATCTGGAAGTATAGCGACTATTGGTTTTTCAATGTTAAGTTTTAAAGATGCGGCCACGCTTGCTCCTGATGATATACCTACGAAAAGGCCCTCTTTTTTTGCTAAATATCTGGTCATTTCGTATGCTTCTTCATCTGATATGCATATAATGTCGTCTACGACATTAGGATTGTATATGCCAGGGACAAAGCCAGGTGCTATACCTTGAATTTTGTGAGGTGCACTGATGCCTTTTTTAATTGTTGGACTTAACTCTGGTTCTACCCCTATTATTTTTATTTCTTTATTTATTGATTTTATGAAGTTTCCAATGCCCGTTATAGTGCCTGCACTTCCTATTGGGCAAACGATCGCCCCAATTTCTCCTTTCATATCTCTATATATTTCGGGAGCAGTACTAATATAGTGTGCCATAGCGTTAGATGGGTTGTTAAACTGATCAACATAGAATGCATTGGTTGATTTTGCAAACTCCTTTGCAGCTATCACAGAACCAGAAATACCTTCATCTTTTGGAGTAAGAATCAGCTGAGTGCCAAATGCCTTTAAGATCTTTTTTCTCTCTTCGCTCATGTGTTCTGGGAGATAAATTCTTAGCTTGATATCCTTAACTGCACAAACAAAAGCAAGTCCTATTCCTGTATTTCCGGACGTAGCTTCTACTACTGTGGTTTCAGAGGTAATTTTTCCTTCTTTGATCGCTGTTTCTATCATATTTAGGGCTGCTCTGTCTTTTATTGAACCCATAGGATTTTTTGCTTCCCATTTTCCAAATATATTTTTATCGCTAAAACTACTGAGCTTTATTAAAGGAGTATTTCCGACATTATCTAATATGCTCAATTTTCACACCGTCCTCTAAAATTATAACCGGGATAATTTTGTTAACCATTATAGCAGCGTTTATTATAGTTGATTTTCCAATATTTACAATAGGTTTGATTGAGTGATGCGAGTGTCCGTGTATTGCAAGAGGGATATTAAATTCTAATATTATTTTCTCAACCTTGTCACTTCCCAATAATTCTAAACTTTCTTCGTTTTCTCCTTCCAATGTTCTGTATGTTGGAGCGTAGTGACTTACATAAACTATTCTGTTAGTTTGCTTTTTTAGACTTTCAATTATAGATCGTATTTCACCTAACTTTCTTTCGTAAATTCCTTCTGCATCTTTCATATGCTTTTTCTGCCAGGCAGTAGGTTGTGCCAAAATACCTCTTGTAAAGAAAAATGTCCATTCAGGATTTCCTAATTTTATAAAATCTGTATCTAAATAAATAGGATACTTAAGCTTTTTTAATTTTGGCTCAGTGTTGAAATACTCTTCATTTCCAAAACACGTAAAAAATGGTACAAATTTGTTAAACTTATGGACAATTGTTGAAGTTAAGCTATTAATAGCCAGACTTGCCCCCTTGTATATCAAATCTCCTGCTCCAATTATAAGATCAACATCATTGTCTAACGTTTCTAATTTTTTCTTTAACATCCATAAATATTGAGGAGTGTGAACGTCGCTTATTGCAATAACCTTCATTATTTTCTTTTTAATAAGTATTGGTAGATTAAGAGGAAAGCTATAGAAAATAATAGTATTTTTGAAATTATGGGTATAAGAACGCTTAATGCAAAAAGTACGGCGACACCAAGGATTAAATTGTTTTTAGAGATTTTTGGCAACATTTTCAATTGCCTCAAGGGTGGCATCAATATCTTTTAGTGAGTGAGCTGTAGAAACAAACCAAGCCTCAAATTGAGATGCTGGTGGATATATGCCGTTATTTAAAAGTCCCTGAAAGAATTTTGAATATATTTGTGTGTTTGACTTTGTTGCCGAATCAAGATCTATAACCTTTTCACTGCAGAAAAAGGGGGTGAACATTGAACCACACTGTGAAATATATACATCTATTGAGTATTTTTTGAATATATTTTTCATTTCTTCTGTAAGATATTTGGTATTTTTTTCTAATTTATCGTATGGGGGGTCTTCTAAAAGCATCTTTATGGTAGTTATCCCAGCTGTGCAGGCTATTGGGTTTCCAGATAATGTGCCCGCCTGATAAACTGGACCTTCAGGGGAGAGCAAATTCATTATTTCAGTTCTTCCACCAAATGCAGCAAGAGGGAATCCTCCTCCTATAATTTTTCCTAAAGTTGTAATGTCAGGCTTAACGTTATAAATCCCCTGTGCGCCACTGAGCCCTAATCTAAAGCCAGTAATAACTTCGTCGAATATTAAAAGTGATCCATTTTCACGTGTAATTTCGGCCAAAAAGTTGAGGAAGCCATCTTCTGGCTTTACTATGCCCATATTTCCTGCTACTGGTTCTACTATTACTGCACTGACCTGATTCTTAAAGGTGTTGAAGAGGTTTTTTATATCCTCTTTGTTGTTGTAGTTGGCCAGTAGAGTATTTTTCGCTACGTCTTCAAGAACACCTGGTGAGGTAGGAGTAGAAAAAGTAAGTCCTCCTGAGCCCATTTGTACAAGAAAGCTGTCAGCGTGGCCGTGGTAACAACCCTTGAATTTGATTATTTTATCTCTTTTTGTGTATGCTCTTGCCAACCTGATAGCGGTCATTGTGGCTTCTGTGCCCGAGGATACTAATCTTACTTTTTCAATGCTAGGAACGCACTTCGATATAAGTTTAGCTAACTCAACTTCAACTTTTGTAGGAGCACCGTAAGTGAAGCCGTGGTATAAGGATTCTTCAACAGATTTTATAATTTTCTTATTTGCATGACCAAAAATAAGTGGACCCCAAGAACAAACATAATCTATGTATTTGTTTGAATCTTCATCATGTAAATAAGCTTTTTTGGCGCTTTTTATAAAAACAGGGTCACAACCAACAGCTTTAAATGCTCTGACTGGTGAGTTTACTCCACCAGGTATATACTTTCTTGCTTCGTTGTAAAGTTCTTTTGATTTTTCAAAAGACAAATTTTTCACTCCCTTTTTTATTTACCCTTTTTATCTGTAAAATAAGCCATATGGGTCTTTTTTAATTCCTTTATGCTGTATAACAAGATATAGTCAGATACTTTTATCTGATCTGATAGACTTTTGGCAATTTTGTCTGCTTCTGACTTACTTTTGCAGTGTATCATTGTATAGATGTTATATGGCCATTCTTCTGAAGTTGCTCGTTCATAGCAGTGAGTTACATCTGGATTTTTTGCAAGGATATTTCCACATTCTTCTATTCTTGATTCGGGAATTTTCCAGGCTATCATTGGATTGGCATTTATACCTATCTTTCTGTGACTAATTCTTGCTCCGAATCTTCTCATCAGACCACTATTTAGAGACTTTTTTATCCAAGAAATTACTTCCTTTTCAGGTATGTTTAACTTTTTTGATATTTCTAAAAAAGGCCTTTCTACTAAGGGGATATCTTCTTGTAGAAGCCTTATTAGTTTTATATCTAAATCATTTATCTTCAATTTATTGTCTTTATCCATAACCAACTCTCCTGAAAAATATAATATTTAGTAGCTATTTTATCCTAAAAAATTTGCTTGATGTTACCTTTGTGTTATTTCCTGATGTGGCAACAATGTAAAATTCATAATCGCCATTGGTAAAGAGCTTTTTAATATCGGGATTGCTTGAGACGTCAAATTCATTTTCGTTTGAATTAAACTCTTTTGATAGTATAGTAGTTTTTCCTTCCTTTTCAACTCTTAATACTATCAAATTAATTTTGTCTGCGTTTTCAGACTTCCAAATAAATTTTAAATCATCTACGTTAACAAAAGAGCCAGGTGGAGTTTCAGATCCTGGTTCAAGAATTTCAACTATTATTGGACTTACAGTGGTGAAATAAAGATAATTATTTGTAGTAGAGCTTTGCATATCAGTAACTGTCCAAAAATAAGTTTTGTTTGGCAACAAAACGCCATCTGGAACCCTGAGAGATGTATCTTTTATAAAAAGCCATTCCCTAACAATTTTTGGCACTAAAGAATTGTTATCTCTGATATATATAGTAACTTTAAAATATGAGTTATTTTTATCAGAGTTCCAGGTTAGAACGGGATTAAGATTGGATATATAATCCCCAGGGGGGCTTGACTTACCTGGTCCTAGTAACTCTATATTTGCAAAAGCTAAATTTGTGTTTAAAGTTATAAAAAATAAAAAAATTAAAACTACATATAGCCTTTTCATATTTACCCCCAATGTGCTTTGGAATATTAATATAATAACATATGAAGTTTTAAACTGATAAATAGCGAAAAATATGATGAAAAAAAGTTTGACTTTTGGATCGAATTTGATAAAATTATAAAATTAAAGCTTTAGGACAAAGCCATGAAGGCTTGTGCAAGAAGTGCGCATGCTTTTATGGCTTATTTTTTTAGGAGGGATAGTTTGGCAAAACTAATATTAAATCTTGCAATGGTAGGTGGGGACCCTGTTTTAGTGCTTTTAATAATTTTAAGCATTTTATCTGTCGCTTTTATTTTAGAAAAGATTTTTTTTATGAGAAAAATAGAAAAAGAGCTCTTTAGTTATACTCCTTCAGATCTGCGATCAAATCTTAATAAAAGACTTGGTTTTTTTGCAACTGTCGGAAGTAATGCACCATTTATAGGCTTGTTTGGTACGGTACTTGGAATTATGAAGGCGTTTCACGATCTTGCCTTTTCTCAAGATTTTGGAGTAAGAATAGTAATGAATGGAATTGCTGAAGCTCTTAGCTCTACTGCACTAGGGCTATTTGTCGCTGTACCGTGTGTAATTGCATATAACTATTTCGTTAGAAAGGCAAGAGATTTGAGCTATATATATGAGGAGCACGCTAATAATGCACAATCCAAACCATGATGACGAGATAGCAGAAATAAACGTTGTTCCATTGGTAGATGTTGTCTTAGTCATTCTTATAATATTTTTGGTTACTGCGACTTTAATAGCTCAGGGTGCTATTCCGATTGATTTGCCACAAGCTAAAACTGCAGTTATAAAGGAAGATCTTAAAGATATTTCGCTTACAATAAAAAGTGATGGAACGATGTTTATTAATGAAGACAAAACTGATCCAAAATTAATTACTGAAGTTCTAAGAACACTTAGAGCAAATAACCCGAATATAGTTATAAAAATTCGTGCTGATAAAAATACTCATTTTGATTATGTTGTAAAGGCTATTGATGCGTGTAGGGCAGCAGGAATAGAAAGATACAACATAGAAACGCTCAAGGATGAGAGAGTTTGAACAAACGCTTCTCTCTTAGCTTTATATTTTCCATAATATTTCACTTACTACTCTTTGGCAGCGTTTTTCTATTAGGTGCGGCGAACGTTATAAAGAGTGAACCAATATTCATTATGAGTCTAAATTCTCTTCAAGAGAGTCAAAAAGATTTAAGCAAAAAGATTAATGAGGATAAGAGTAGCAAGACTTTGGAGAAAAATGTAATTGAACAAAATCCTCAAAAAGTTTCTGATAATACCCAAACTGTAAGTATAACTAATTTATCGACTAATCAGGTTTCAAGTGTAGATGTTCCGGGTCAAGTTAACAGTGGTTTTATAAGTGCTGACAAAAGAGGTGAGGGTATCAAAGATGGTTCTCAGAGAGAAATGGGCAATAAAATATATTCAAAGTCATTTGGTTCGTCAGATGGTCCGAAATTTATAAGAAGAGTGATTCCAGAATATCCTGTTAGAGAGAAAAGGTTGGGGATTGAAGGAAAGGTAGTATTAGAGTTATTAATTGACGAAAATGGCCGACTTATAGGCGTTAGGGTGATAGATAGTACGAATGATGATTTTGCACAGGCAGCTATTAATGCTGTAAAACAGTCAACTTTTAAGGCGGCTACAGAAAATGGGATATTTGTTAAGTCAAGAGCAATTTTGCCTATTAGATTTGTATTAGAAGATTAATTAACGTTTTATAAAAAGAGAGTATAATTTCAAAATATATGAAAAAGGAGAAATCTATGGAAGATAAAATTGAATGCAAATTTGTACCTATTGGTTATGTGAAAAATAGTTCCGAGAGCATTCCCAGACACTGGAGTGTTTCTGACGTTGAAGGGGAGCTGGTTATATCCCCTGAATATAAAGATGGAATAAGGGATATAAAGCCAAAGGAAAAGATATGTGTAATCTTTTGTTTTCACAAATCACCTCCGTTCTCTCAGGAAAAGCTTATTCAATACCCCCCTCATATAGGCATACAAAAAGGAGTGTTCAGTATATGTTCGCCTTATAGGCCAAACCCAATAGGATTTTCTGTACTTGAGGTTTTAGATAAATCAGATAATATAATAAAGGTTAGAAGACTTGATATGTTGGATGGCACGCCCATTCTGGACATAAAACCCTACGTAGAGTATAAAGAGTTGTAGCCCCCAAACTCAAGAATTTGAGGGCTTTTAAGTGGTTAAAAAGTTAGAGTTAAAGATCCAAATACGCTTCTTCCTGGCATTGGATAACCAAATACCTCTTGGTACTTCTTATTAAAAATGTCATAGATCATCAGATCCATCCTCAGGTCGTGCTTTGGCATAAGATACGATATTCCAAGGTCTGCAGTATAATAAGGCTTTATCGAAACAAGCTCAAGCTTACTGCTATTTGGTGCATACAGCAAATTTTGCTTTGATACGTAGTGATTGTCAAAATCTAAAATCAAGCCATTATCAAATTTTTTCTGAAACGTTAAATTTGCCATATTTCTTGGAAAATAATCCAAACCGTTTAACAGATGCTGGCTGTCGAGTGCATCGTTAACCTTTGTGCTTCTCTGATAGGTATATGTTAGTATTGTATCAATGCCCTTTATTTTCTTTTTGAGCGTTGTTTCAACTCCATACATATTTACTTCATCTACGTTGTAAGCCACTCTGTTTGTAGGATTTGGATCAATTCGAAACATAATATAGTCGTGAATACAGTAATAATAGCCATTAATAGAGTAGTCAAATCCAATTCTCTTTCCTTTAATACCAAGTTCTACTGCATTTTCTTTTTCTGGTTTTAAAAGATAATTTACCGGTCTATATCCGGGGGCAGGAGCGCCATTTGCGAGCTTTGCTCCACTATAGCCTGTAAGCCACCAATAATATTCAGGATTAGTGGGCATCCTTGCAGATTTGAAAACTGAAAGCGTTGCAGTATCGTTTTTGGTTAGTTCGTAGTCTAAACTTATCCTTGGGGTAATTGCACTACCTGTGAGAGATATACCCTGGACGTTGGTCCCCCTTCCGTCCTGCAACATAGGTGCTCCCTCTGCGTGAAAGCTATCATACCTTATACCCATATAAATAGATGATTTCTTTGATATCTTAAACCTGTCATCAAGATATGCTGAATTGTAAATTATCTTTTGACTAGATGGGCTATTTTGGTCGTAAGTAGGAGGATTTGTCTTTTCATAGATTATAAATGTATCCCCTGAGCCCTGATTCTTAAAGTAATAGCCAAATCTTACGCGGTGCTTTGAAAAATCCTTGCTAAAATCCATATAGAATCCATCAGTTTTGTCAGGCTTTAGATCCCTTATAAGAAGCCCAGGATTTACCTCGTATCTTTCTTCTCTGTTTGTGAAGCCTGCGAATTTTGCCTGCCAGCCAAATATTTCTCGTTCATATGAAAGATCCAGAAGAGTCTTTTCCTTTTGCCAATAAGCGCCCATTACAGGCGTCCTGGTGGGACCACCGCCAGGCGGCATAAATTCTCCAAGTGATGTAGGATATGAGGGATCAATTGGGACATTCCACAATGGACTTTGAGGATCGTTTGATTTTCTATTGTTTACTATAAGGCCTCTTTTTACCTTTGTATAATAGACTGAGGCATTAATTTTGCCATCAAAAACGTTTGGAATAACCGTGGAAAAGTTAAAAGAGTTTGAGAGGAAATTGTTGTTTCTTAAAAATGGGTCAGAAGAGAGATGATCGATAGAAATATTGAATGGTATATCCTTTATCTTGTTTTCGTAATAAAATCTATAATTTTGAGTATCCCTTGTGCCATATGAACCAAATAACTCTGTTATCGGGGTGCCAGTTGGAACTCTATTCTTAATCTCTACTGCACCGCCTAAAACTCCAAGCTTTGCGTCTACACCGCTTTTTACAACCTTAATAGAGTCAACGTTTATTGGCGGTATAGTGCTCCAATCCACATAAAAGCCGCCGTAGACGCCTGTGGCATTGATATCTCTTCCATTCTCAAATACTTTCAATCTGTTATTGCCAAAACCTCTTATTTTGACTATATCGCCCGTGTCTCCCAGAAGAGATTTTTCTGAGATCTCTACTCCTGCCATATCCTTGAGATAATCAGTAATAGAAAAGCTCATAGCAGGGTTTACTTTGAACACGTTTACCACATCTACATTCTTCTCTTTTTCCTTGTTCCCGTAAACTACAATTTCTTGAAACTGAGAGGAATCATCACAAAATCCAATTTCTGCCGAGCTTGAATAAAAAAACGCAAAGAACAAAAAAACAAACACAATAAACAAATATCCTCTACCTCCCTTAAAAAAATAAACCATGAAGACAAGAAGCCTTCATGGCTTTAATACTAAGTTTAGAAATTTAAAAGTACTCTAATTCATTTAGAGTTTATTTTCTAATAAAATTTTAATCTTATTTTAATATATCAAAAAATTTTCTAATGTCAAGAAGAATATTCTTCATTTCTACTTCGATTTTAATATCCTAAAAAACAAAAACAGACTGAAAACCACTCCTACAAAAATTGCGAGCATTTGCAAATAAAAAGCATTTGGGCTAATAGCTTTATAATTTTGACTTACTATATTTGAATTTTGGTTAGCTGCATAGTTTTGCATTTGACTTGATTGATTAATATGTTGATTATTTGAGTGTAAAGTAGCCTCTCCCTGACTGCTATTTGAGCTCTTGTTACTCATAGTACTACTTTCAGGCATAACCTTCGGCCTATTTGGATCGTCTGGACTCCACATAAGAGCATGAGATACGCCAGATAATATACATAAAAAGATTAAACTAAGAAGTAAATATTTCATAGTTTTACTATCTCTACCGTCATGCTATAGTTTGCCGGCATATTTGGATTTTTTGGTAGAGGAAACCAGGGAGTAACAAAGTATCTTAAGCGATTATCGTATACGTATTCATCTTGATAACCATTTGTTAGAGCACTACCATTAAAGAAACCCCATACTCCATGCCAGTTTTCAACTAGCATACCTCTTGTGAGGGCATAGCCGAGCAAATTATCGTTGCCATAATTCACTGAGAAGTATGGATAATTTGAGGTGTCCGTAGGATCGCCGCTTGCAACATTACTATAATAGTGATAATTATCAAATACCCCCACCTTTATAGTATTGTCATTATTCCCAGTTTGAGTCCCAAAGGTAAGAATTTGCCCATCAAATGAGTAGGTTTGATTGTCAGAAACGTTTACCCCATCATTGGCATAGTCGGCCTTAGCAGGAGGTTTATTGGCATTAGATTTTACATTTAAGAATATATTCCTTGCCACAAGCCCAAGTAAAAATCTGGAGTCATTTGTCCCAGAATAAGATGTAAAGCTCCCATCAGGATTAATGAGCCTTTCAGGATATGTAAGGCTATAATTAAGATAGTTGGTCCCACCATCTCCAATTACGATATCGCCCGCTGCTGCCACAGTAAGCCTTCCAGACACGTAGTATTGCCAGGGATTATTGGGATCTTTAGGCTTGGCAGGAGGTTGCCCCGCAACCAGATCTGCTAAGTCTTCGTTTGAACCATTCCCATGACCCGAAAGCTTTAGGGCGTTATAAAGATCGCTTGAGGAGTTATAATCTCCTTGTGGCAGAGTGCTTGTTTGCATTTCTTGAACGTGACCGTTTATATATATTAGATTAAAGTCTGTTTTATCCGTTACTACATAAGGGTTACACTTGTCGCTATTTATAGTAAGAGGGCAGGATGAAAATGGAGGATCTGTTGTATATTGCCATTTGCCACTTCCATAATTAAATTTTTGAACATAAAAAATCTTTGTAGATAGTTCACTGTCAGTAGCAGTTGAACCGCTTGCTCTTGGTATATCTATTAGCCATATTCTATATCTTTTACCTGAGTCTGATGAGAGAGTAATTCTGTAGATTGATGCATATTTAGACATTCCGTTAACCTGAAAGTTCATCCTCATAGAGGAGAACTCGAATTGATCCACAGAGTAGTTGCTATTTATTGCGCTTGGATTGATGTATAGGGAATAATAACTTCCTCCTACAATAGAGCTAAACCCGCTATTAAAAGCTACAAAACTGCTGTTACTGCCTGTTAGCGTACTGTTTCCTTTCGCTTCATTTGGTAAAAGATTGACCCCTCTCCCCAAAACGTTTTGTGCAAAAGAATATTTTGGGTAATTTGTCTGAACGCCCACATTTCCCTGATAGGCAATCTTTTTCCAGTCTGAGGAACTAACAGGTTGGGTACCATACCATATAATGTTTCCGCCAACTCTCAAATCTGGAAGCGCTGGAGCCGTGGGCACGAATCTATTTAGAGCATCAAACATCGGTGCAGTAGGAGGGTTCGTATTAGCGTTTGCGTTTTGCCAATAAGCGATGCCCACGCTATCGTTTGTGTAATATGGTCCTACCACCCTGCTAAAGCCTCCCAGCCACCAGTTGCCTCCGGATGTTCCACCTGAATTATAATCTTTATTGGTGAGAAGAGCTGCGTTTGGAGGAGAGTTATTTATGTCAAAGTGTACGTTGTATTGCAATATATTTTTACCACTATTTAAATCCTTGGCTATAAAAGAAAGATCATAGTGACAATCTGTCCAGTTAGTTTGATCAGGGTAGAATACATAATCAGCGCTTGCTAAATCCACCTCTATATTGGGATTTCCTATACCTCTTGTATTGTATTGTAGACTTGTAGATATTCCTAAGCTGTTTGGATCTGGAGGTTGTCCTTGGTTTGCTATAAATTGCTGTTTTATAGCGTTTATATACTGACTCGAGAAATCCTGTGCTGCATAAACAGCCTGATCGTATAGGGCATTTTTCTCTGCAAATTTAATAGGATTTAGTCCTAGAGCTGCTAAACTTACCGAAATAGTTAATATCAAAGCCATAATTATTAAGACGATTATCAAAGCTGAACCATTTTTATTCATGCTTAATTCCCCCTTACAAGAAAGATTGGAGTAACCTGAAATGTTCCTGTTTGACTTCCTCTTAAAGAGGGGTTAATTTTTGTGTCTGCTTCCAATGTAATGGAAATTTGAATGCTTTGCACGTTTTTACTCAGATCTATTGGATTGGTGTTATTTATTGAACAAGCGACAACATTTGGAGGGTTCACTATAGATGAGCAAGTTGAATTACTACAATAGTTGTAGCACGTAGCAGTTACATTTGTTACGTTTACGTTTTTTGGTGTTATAGCATTATCTATTGGGCTTCCTACTACTGTAGTCCAGTCCGATTGATAAAAGGTTACTATTCTGTGAAGACTTTTTGAACCATCTGGGTTGTTTTCTAAACTATATTCTATCTCTTTTCTGGGCGCCAGATCTCTTGCAGTACAGGAAACGTCATACACAGGGTTGTTTGGATCTGTCCCAATTTGATATGAAGTATTGTATTGATTTGAACTATTATAATAAACGCATGCAGTCTTAAATCTGATTATTCCGCCAGCAGTCTGAACAGGCACGAAAGTAGTAGCATTTGCCATACTTTGACCAACATCTAAATTTACACCCCTGCCGGCCAGAGCAAGATCCTTAGACATAAGAGTTTGAACTGTAGAGACAGCAGAGCTTGTAATGTTTCTATTTTGAGATGAGATAAGCGTGTTGTTTGCATTGATAAGAAGGATTGTAACACCAGCTGTGATTATCACAAGTATGGTCAGGGTTACCATTAACTCTATAAGAGTAAAGCCAGACTTGTTTCTCATGGTGAAACTGCTTGGGGTTTATCTATATGCTCAAATCCCTGAACCTGGCAAAGCGCTCCTCCAGGCTTGCCGCAATTATAGCTTACTGTTACTATTACATCTGCATATTCATATTGAGTGCCTGGATTGTTGTCTATAATAGTTACCTTTCTAGTACCAGTTAAAGAATGATTTATTGTGACTGTTTCTGTAGAATTATTTTGAGCAAGAAATGTATTCCATCCAACAGTTACATCAGAGCTATTTTGAAGATTTGCCATAGCAGATAGCTGAGCTAGCTTTTGGTTCACCAACCCTTGAGCGTTTGTTTGCTGCGCAGCTGCTTCTTGAGCTCTTATAGATCCTAATAGAGAAGCAGCAAGCGTCATAAGGCCAAAGGCGAGAAGAACTGCCGCCACCATCAGCTCTATTAGCGTAAAACCCAATTTATTTTTTTTCATGCTAAAAAACGCCATAAGAACCCCTTCTTAAGGATTAAGTATATCTCAAATTGTATTACAAAATAAATAAATTGCAATATTAACAATATTCAAATTTAAGATGCTGGTTCATGCCATGAGCCTGTAATGATGGGAGCACTTAAATAATTTGACAAAAGATTGGTTATATTACTGAAAGTAGCAGGATTATAAACTATGCTACTACCAGCATTTACTTGTAAGTTTCCGCTTTCTACTAGTAAGGCACCATTTATATTTGAATTAGAATTCATCTGTACAGTTGTTTTTCCTATTTGGGCTGATCCAGAAGCGTAGACGAGACCATTTATGGTATTGTTGCTACTAATAGTTAGATTGCCCAACAAAGATGAGCCAGAACTGTCTCCCACGTAGATTAAATTATTATTTAACCCTTGTACATTGGAGTTAAAGGTTAAATTTCCATCATAAATTACAATATTACCGCCAACAGTAGAATTGCTGTTGAATGTTACCGAGGTATTATTTCCAGTTGTAATGATACTTCCTGAAATTGTATCTGAATTGCTGTTTAAGATGAGGTTTGAGTTGCTACCCGTTAAAATAATGTTGCTGGCTATATTAATCTGTGAGTTAGAATTATCTGTTACGCTGCCGTTTGCGTATAAATTTTTGCTAACAATTAGACTGGCATTTGAGTTCAGGTTAAGGTTATTTGACCACATATTACCATTTACAGTGAGAGAACTATTTGTATCAATTACAAAATTTGAAGAATTTACTACAAGATTGCCATTTATGGTGAGATTACATTTATTTGGAAGATTACTCGTCAAAATATAATTTCCCGTCAACGTTTGACCGCAAGTGAAATTAGAAAGTAAAGTATAATTTGTGGGTGCTGGTGGTATGCTTGGAGTCATACTGCTGACTACCTGATGGATAGCGTTCTTATAAGGGGTAAAGTCTGGAAGAAACTGTGGAGGCCCTATAACAGATGAGTTTGAATCTTTTGTTAGAGTCCCACTAAGAAGTGCTCCAGGAATATTTGGATTGTTTGTAGTAATTTCTGAGTTGCTGTTCATATTTATATCCCCATTTGCGATAACTGCACCAGGAATTACGTTCCCCAGATAGACTGTTACAGATCTCTTTTGGGGTGCGCTTACAGATGCAGTTATAATTTTTGTAATATAACTTGAAGAACCAGAGGGACTTGTAATGCTAATGTTTACGTTTAAACCCTCTTTAGAAGTATATTGCGTGTTTCCAACTGGAAGATTTTTAGATGATGCATAGGATACTCCTTCTTCGCAGGCAGCTAGAGCCTGAACAGAGCCTGTTTGTGCAGAGGAAGCTTTAAATAGAGATAGGTTTAAAGCTGCCCATACTCCAATTACTATGATAAAAAATATTAAAGCTCCAATTGCAATTGGCAAAGCGAACCCGCTTTTGTCAGAAAGTTTTTTACTGAACATTTCTTAACTTCACCTCCTTTGTGAACGTATAAGAATTATTACCAGATTTTAACTTTGCGGTTATACCAATCTGGACTATATTATAATTTCCTGAAGAGTCTGTCTGATTTGGAACAAAATTAACACTTGAATTTACTGTCCCAAGTGTGGGCGAAAAATCTGTAAAGACAACATTTGGGGGATTAAGTGTTGTGCAATTTGTATTGTTTACACATCTTGATAGATTACCATTTTGCAATTGATATTTCACTACGCTATATGTGCCTGTTCCATCAGGATTTTGAGAGGTAGGAATATCAAGGTTAAAGGATATATAACCACTACTTCCCTGAGCACAAACTACGTTTGGATTTACTATCGCGATTGGGTTTTTTTGTAAGTTTATATATCCAGCTTCTCTAATTTCTCTTGACATACTATAAAGAATGTTTGGGACACTAACAGATATATTGTCTATTTCTTGATTTTTAACAAATGATTTGCCGCCGCTTGATAAAGCATATATTACAGCAAGTGCAATCATTGATGCTATTACAATAACTACCAAAAACTCAGTAAGTGTAAAACCACTTCTTTCTCTCATTGACACGCCTCAGATTGCAAATTTATGTCCTTAAACCTTGGAGGTGATTTTGTATCGCTGACAGTTACACTTAGTATGTCACAGCTAGAGTTTGGATCTTTTGAGCGGACAGCGGTTAGATTAAAGCATATCTTTCCATTATTAACGCAGTAATTTGGGTTCTGAATGTTTACAGAAGTCCCTAAACTTAGAGCTCTTAAACTTTCCATCTGAGAGTCAGCAAGTATATTAGCTTGATTTAGAATATAGTTGTTTGTTGATGCCTTTAGGGATGATGACAGACCCCAAGCAAGAATGATGAGGGCAACAAGCAAAAAAACAGATGCAACCAAAAGCTCTATCAAAGTTACCCCTCTTTTATTCACTTTTTTCTCCCTATATTTTAGTTAACTAATTTTAAGTATATACCAAAAAAAAGATAAAAGATCAATTTATTTAACAAGTAAGATGAAAGAGTGCTATTGGTGAATGATTGTTACTTATTAACTCATTAAACTTATCGGCAGCCTTTTTTGTATTGTATACCAAAACTTCCTTTTTTGCATCTTTAAAATATTTGATTAGATTATCTTCAACTCTTACCATTCCATATGCGCCGGTTCCACATATTATGTGTGTAACATTTTCTACTTTATTAAGTATACTTTCAATATCAGAAAGAGAGAATACATGTCCTTCTTTCCTCCACCACGGATAAACAAGTATTTCATCCTTTGTAAAAATCAGGTCTTTTGTATACTCTTTGCCATTTATCTCTATAGAACCAAATTTATAAAAATTTATCACTAATTCTCACCCCTTCTTTAGGTAGTTTTAGTCTTAAATATTAATTTACTACATATATTGTAAAACTATATATTTCATTATAAAGATGTTTAATTTTTACAAAATAATAAAAATAATATACAATATTGATATGGCAGACATAACACAATTTGATTACTATATAGGCATTGATATCGGCGGCACAAGAACAAGGGTGGGGCGCTTTTCAAGGAGTTTTAAATTAGAAGAAAAGGAAGTTATAGAAACTTTCCGCTATAAAGATAATCCTAAGTTGTTATTGGAAGAGATTGCGAAAAAAATTTTGAGTTTAAAGAAACCAAATTCAAAGTTTGCAATCGGCATATCCGCTCCTGGTCCTTGCGATACAAAGTTGGGCATAGTAAAAGATCCACCAAATTTGCCTGGTTGGGGTGAGGTAAGAGTTAGTGAATTTTTTAAAAATAAATTTGATACCTATGTACGTCTTGAAAACGATGCAAATGCTGCGGCCTTTGCTGAATACAAAATTGGTTCTGGCAAGGGATATAAAAACTTAGTTTATTTTACCCTGTCTACTGGAATAGGCGGGGGAATTATTATTAATGGTAGGATTTACAGAGGTTTTATGGATAGTGCAGGAGAATTTGGTCACCAGATAGTTCTTCCAAATGGTCCAAAGTGTAGGTGTGGAAGCAGGGGATGTTTAGAAGCTGTTTCTTCAGGTTATGCCATCTCAAGAGATGCAACCTCTAAGGCTTTGGTTAGGAAATCTGGCATTCTTTACGAAATTTACAAGAAGAACGGCACAATTAGTGCAAAAGACGTTTTTTATGCATCCAGTCAGGGAGACGATACATCATGGAAAATTCTTAACAGGGCTATTATGTACCTTGGAATTGGAATTAGCAACATCATCACAATACTTTCCCCTGAATGCGTAGTTTTAGGAGGCGGTCTTTCGAATCAGGAATATATTATTGAGGAAATTAGAAACTTTGCGAAAGAACACGTAAAAATGGCTCCAATAAATAAAATAAAGTTAGTGAAAAGTTTTTTTGGTGACGATTCATCTCTTTATGGGAGCGTGTTAGATTTAGATATAGTAGATTCTTTCTAAAAATCCTTTTTTGAAGATTAACTTTAAAGGGGGTGTTTTTTTGGACGAGATCAAAAAGAAGTCAATTGTTTTCATAATTCTTGTAGGACTACTAAGTTTATTTGCAGATATGACTTATGAGGGGGCAAGATCAATCTCAGGACAATATCTTGAGATACTGGGTGCCAGTTCAGCAGTAGTAGGATTTATTGGCGGACTGGGAGAACTTCTAGGATATGCTATTAGATATTTTTCCGGAAGACTTGCTGATAAAACTCATAGATACTGGGTACTAGCTATTGTAGGTTATTTTATTAATCTTCTATCTGTACCATTAATAGCTTTTTTCCCTTTCTGGCAGTGGGCAATACTTCCAATGATGACGGAAAGGATCGGAAAAGGTATTAGAGTGCCTCCTAAAGATGCAATGCTATCCTTTGCTACAAAATCTGTTGGAAGAGGTTGGGGGTTTGGAATTCATGAATTTCTCGATCAAATAGGTGCTGTTAGCGGTCCTATTTTTGTAGCTTCAGTTTTATTTTTTTTGGGAGAGAATAATTTTAGATATGCGTTCTTTTTTCTCTTTTTACCAGCATCGTGTGCAATAGGAATATTATTCTTATCGAGGTTTTTATATCCTGTTCCGTCTAAGTTGGAGATAAATTTAATAGAGCTTGATTCAAAAGGATTGCCAAAACTTTTTTGGATATATTGTTTTTGTGTGTTAGGCTTTGCGGTTGGGTTTTTGGACTTTGTTTTGATAGCATTTCACCTTGAAAAGACTGAGATAATATCACAACCGATGATACCATTACTATATGCCTTTGCTATGGGAGTAGATGGAGTGAGTGCAATTTTATTTGGCAAACTTTTTGATAAAAATGGATTTATTGCACTTTTATTTGCAATTGTTATATCAGTTTTTGCAAATCCTCTAATATTTTTGTCAAGATCAATTTATCTCATAGTAGTTGGAATGATTTGTTGGGGGGTTGGTTTAGGAGCACTTGAATCTATTATTAGGGCTGCAGTGGCAAATATAGTTCCTGTTAACAAAAGAGGTAGTGCCTTTGGTATATTTAACACGTTACTAGGCGTATTTTGGTTTGTTGGAAGCTTTGCTTGTGGAATTTTATACGGTATATCTCCAGTATACTTAGTAATGTTCTCATTGATTGCACAACTTTTCTCAGTAGCAAGCTTTATATATTTTAGAAATAGTCTTAAGGTATAATTATTTTCAGTAAAAATTTAACTGTGGAGGTAAAGAATGTTATCGATAGGTTCAGAAGCTATAAGCTTTTCTTTAAAAGATCAAAATGACAGCGTTGTATCTCTTGAATCTTTAAAGGGTAAAAATGTTCTTTTATCTTTCCATCCTCTTGCATTTACTCCTGTGTGCGAAGAACAGATGAAGTCGCTTGAGAAAAACTTTGATACCTTTAGGTCTCTTAACACAGTTTGTTTGGGTATCAGCGTTGACTCAGTTTATTGCAAAAAGGCGTGGGCAGATATAATTGGCATAAAGAACATATCTTTGCTATGTGATTTCTGGCCACATGGTGGCTTAGCGCAGCAATATGGCGTTTTTTTAGGCGATTTTGGCTTTTCGGGCAGGGTGAATATACTTCTTGACGAATCTCATAAAGTAATATTTAAAAAAATATACCCTATAAAGGAAGTTCCTGACATTAATGAGATTATAGATTTCTTAAAATCAAGAAAATAAATTAGAAGTTAGATAATTTTAAATATCTTCATCTTTTGAGTGTAACCAAACATATATAAAAATGATAGAATATTATATATGATAATTTAAATTTATGAGGTGAAAAGTGCAAAAACGAGTTGAGAGTGGTTTAGTTGCTTGTTTTGTAAACGACGGTATTATATATCAAAAAAAGGATATGTTAAGGATTTTATCTGATCTGTTATTTGTTAAATACGAGCAGTATGACTCAAGCGGCCTAAAAAAAACTGGTGAAGGAAGAGTTTTTAGGGTTTATAATAACGCTACAAATTCAAGCATACTAATGAATGGTCGCATTTATTTAAATGTAAATAGCTTTGAATATTTACAGATACATACAGATCCAAACACAAATACGTCTTATTTCGAGTTATTCACTCCAGATTTTTCTATAAGAATTTATCCTTTGGATGCTGAAGATAAAGAAGTTCAATGGCAAATGGATACTATTTCGGACAAAGATTTTTTTGAGGGAGAACAAGAAGAAGATTAAATTTAGACCAAATAAAAAAGGGCGCTGATGAGCGCCCTTTTTTTGTAGACAGTAATTAATTAATAAATGCCATTTCTTTCACGAAGGATTTTTATTGCCTCATTTAATTGGGGATCTTTTTCAGGATTTTTGCCTATATCCTGCCAATCCTTTGGATCTGGAATAATTATATTAGGTTCTATTCCTACTTTATTAATATCATGTCCTAAAGGAGTTAAATATTTTTCAGTTGTTATTACAAGAGCGCTATTGTCATACAAAGGTATAACTGATTGAATCAATCCTTTACCAAAAGTTTTTTCACCTATTAGGGTATATCCGTAGTCTTTCATAGCACCAGATAAGATTTCTGCGGCGCTAGCTGATCCTTCATTTACAAGCACTACTACAGGAATATCTAACTTTGAATTCTTATAAGCAGAGTAAACCTTTGTTTGATTGCCGTTTCTGTCTACGGTTATTACTACTGGGTTGTCCCCAACAAAGTATCCTGCGATGTCCAGACATGTCTTTACAGTACCACCAGGATTGTTCCTAAGATCTAAAATCAACGCTTTCATTTTTTCTATTTCTGGTAAATAAGACTTGAATTCATCATATGTCTTATCATTAAACGTGCTAATTCTCAAATATCCTATCTGATATGTAATAGGTCTAAATGTAACGCTATTAATCTCTATAGTTTCTCTTGTAATGTCAAATTCTTTAAGCTCTCCTTTTCTTTCTATCCCTATTTTTACCTGAGTTCCTACCGGTCCGCGAATCAGCTTTACTACTTGATTTATGTCCATTCCATCAATTGGTTTACCATCTACTGAAACTATTCTATCATTTGCCTTTATTCCAGCTTTGTATGCGGGAGTTCCTTCAATAGGGGCTATGACTACTATACTTTTGTCCTTAACTCCCATTTCAATACCTATGCCGCTAAACGATCCTTCTAGTTGGTCTTTCATCTGAGCAAAGGATTCTGGATCGACGTATCTTGTATATGGGTCGCCTACTGCCTGTACCATACCTCTGATTGCGCCCTGAACAAGTTTCGTGGGATCTAAAGTAGAAGGTGCTACATAATAATTTTCCACAAGATTATAAACGTACTGCAACATTCCCCAATTGGTGCTACCTGAAGCCATATTGCTCTTTAGAGTAAAACCTGCCGAGAACGCTATTACTGAAACCAAAAGCAAAATAAAGCCATACTTAATCCTTTTGCCCATGACGTCTCCTTTCAAAATATTAAAAACATAATGAAAATTATATCACTTAACACTATTTTAACTTTAAAATTTTCAAAATTGTCTTACTTACATCCTCAATGCTTATAAGATCAATGCACTTCATATTATAAGGGCAAGAATAAAGGGAGCATGGTGCACAGTTAACGGTAGTTTTTAAAACTACCGAATTCTTTCCAAGTGGGCCGCAAAGGTTTGGATTTGTTGAACCATAAAGTCCTATTACAGGGATGTTTTGAAACGATGCAAGGTGTAAAGGACCAGAATCGTTGCCTACCGTAAGCGTAGAAAGTTTGAGTAGTGCAGCAGTTTCTTCAATTTTGAAATCATCAGGCATTGTAATTGCATTTTTTGTAAAATTTGAGATCTTTTCCAAAACCTTTTTATCTTGTTTAGATCCAATTAAAATTGATTTGTAACCAAAATTTTCGTACAGATAGTTTATAATCTGAATATAATTTTCTTGAGACCAATTCTTTAGGTCATATCCCGAAGAAGCTACTATTGCAACGAACTTATCGATATTTTTTTCTTTTAAGAAAATTTTTGGTTTTTTAAAATCAATTTCAAATAAATTTAATTCACAAATTAGATCTGGAACTATCCCTAAAGGTTCTAAAAGTCTTAAGTGATGCAAAGCATTGTGTTCTTTTCTTCTGAGTGAATCATCGGATTTGAAGGTCGAAAAAATTTGTTTCATTGAAAAGCTTTGAAATATTCTTACCCCAGAAAATTTGGTTAATGTCGTTATTAAAAAGTGTCTTTGGAGATCGAATATCAGATCGAATTTTTCTTTTCTGTAATTAAGGAAGAAATAAAGCAGATCTCCTGGAATCTTTTGGACTTTGTACTCTTCATAGTAAATTATGTCGTCAATATTTTTTGATCTTAAGACTAAAGGTTCTGTATATTCTCTAAGGTTCCCAATAAAGTATATTTCTGCTTCAGGAAAATTTCTTCTTAAGTTAGAAAAAAGAGGAAAAGAGAACAGAAGGTCACCAAGCCCAGGATTACCCACTATTACGCCTATTTTTTTAATATTTTTGATGTCAATATTTTTCAATCTTTTCTTTTATTATCCTTTCAACTTCTATTAAATCTTCTATTGTATCTACGCTCTTTGTGCTGAAAGGGATCAGATTCATGCGAATTGAAAAACCGTTTTCAAGGACTCTGAGTTGCTCTAGAGATTCTGCTTTTTCTAGGGGAGTAGGGGGTAAACTGGAAATCATTAGTAAAAAGTCTCTTTTATAAGCGTAAAAGCCTAGATGCTTATATCTAGTAATACCAATACCGTCTCTATCAAATGGAATAGAATACCTGGAAAAATATAAGGCATCCATATTTTTTTTACACACTACCTTTACTACTGCAGGATCAGATTCCTCCTCTGGTTTGATAGTGGTCATAAGCGAAGTCATATTTACCTCTTTATCCGAAAACGGTTCTATAAGAGCATTAACTATCACGTCGTTTACCATCGGTTCATCGCCCTGAATATTTACTATGATGTCATAATCTGTTAACATTTTCGCAACTTCAGCTACTCTGTCTGTGCCACTTCTACAAGATTTTGATGTCATAAGCGTTTTTGCACCAAAAGTAGTTGCTATATTTGCTATAGCTTCTGAGTCAGTAGCAATAACAAGATTTGATAGCAAATTACTTTTGGATGCTCCTTCATATACCCATTGAATCATTGGCTTGTTCAAAATTTTTCTTAATGGCTTCTCTGGTAATCTTGTGGATTTTAATCTGGAAGGAATTACACCTAAAATTTTATACATCTTTATTCCCTTCTGAAAAAATTTCTGCTTCGATTGATAGTGCATATAATAAAAAGTTCGGACTTTTTAAAAAGTTAAATTTTACTATATCCTTTTCTGTAGTCAAAAAAGCATCAACATTTAGAGTCTTTGATTTATTATACAGCCTTAATAAATCCTTTTCCGAATATCTTGTGTGATCTGGAAAGGACATTGAGCCAACTATATTTATTCCTAAGTTCTTGCATGTAAGAAAAAAACTATCGGGATTACCGATACCACAAAATGCGAAAATTCTTTTGCCATTTAAGACGTTTAAATTATATTCTCTATATAATGACATATCTACCAGTTTTTTAAAGACATACCTCATTAGTAATATTTTTGTATTAGGATTTATACCTCTTATCTCTTGCATTAATTTTAGTAAATCTTTATGGTCTATGAGATCAAACCTTGATATTACTACTACATTAGCTCTTGCTAAAGATTCTTTGGGTTCTCTTAGAAAACCTCTTGGAAACATATAGCCACAACCCCATGGGTTAATTGCATCGATAGTTACGATATCTAAATCTTTTTTTATGCTCCAATATTGATACGCATCGTCTAATATCACAATATCGCAGTTGTATTCATTTTGAAGAAATTCAATAGCTCTTTCTTTGACTCTATCTACAATTACTATTGTACCTGGCACCTTTTTTGAAACAAGGTATGCCTCGTCTCCTGCAACATAAGGAGTAGATAAGATATTTTTTCCATCTTGGACTAGTAATGTGCCTCTTGCTTCACCTGCATATCCTCTAAAAACAATTCCTACTCGTAAGCCTTTTTCTAAATTCTTCTTTGTAAGCCAGATAACCAAAGGTGTTTTTCCTGTGCCACCAAGAACTATATTTCCAACTCCAATAACTTTTAAATTAAATTTCTTTTTTGGAAGAGCTAAGATTTTTTCCCTTCTTCTTAAAACAAATAACTTGTATATATGGCTCAAAAAGGATAAAAATGACAAAAATATTTTATTTTTCTCGTTTTTAACACATTCTATCCAATAAAAAGAAAGTCTTTCATACAAAAACATTAAACTTATCCTTTAGTAAATTATAAGTTCTCTCAAGTGAATGTGAGGCATATTCAAACTTTTTTCTGGCTATCTTGCCTTCTTCAAGCCAGTTATTGTTTTGAAGCAAATATTTTACTAAATCATAGAATTGATCAAGACTTTCTACTACATAAGCCCCTTTATACGTGTTATTTGAAATTTCTTTATTTTCTTTTAGTAATGTATCTGCCATAAAAGATTGTCTCTGATAATATTTCCCAAAAAGTACTGGCCTGGAACATATTGCTGGTTCAAATAAGTTGTGTCCACCAATCTTTTGAAGCGTCCCACCAACAAACCCAATTTTACCAAGAGCGTATATATCAGAAAGCTCTCCCATTGTATCTATCAAAACTATTGATTTTTGGTTTTGGTTTCTCTTTATAAAATCCTTATCTTTAGACCACAATAAGAAGTTAATATCATTTCTTTTTAATTCAGCTATTATCTCGTTCAATCTTGAAAGGTGTCTGGGAGCTATTGCGAGTGATATATTTTTCTCAAACTTCAAATACAAGTTGATCAGAACTGATTCTTCGCCTTTGTGGGTGCTACCTGCTACTAGATCAAATATACTTTCTTCTGAACAAAAATCTTTGTAACTTTGATAGGCTTTAATATCTCCGACTGTAAATACTTTATTCTCATTTATTCCATATTTAATTAAATTATTATTATCTTCTTCGGTTTTTGTAAAAAATGCTGTAATTTTTGAAAATGTATTTTTAAATAAAAAGTTAAAGTTCTTATATCTGTTAAGAGCTTTTTTGCTAAATCTAGTGCTGACGTGAAATATTCTCCCATGTTTAGAAAAGATATCTATTAAATTAGGCCAATACTCAGCTTCAACAATGATAATATTTGGAACTTGAAGTATAGAGCACAGTCTTGAGATTAGCCAGCTGAAATCCAGAGGAGATATTCTTACATTTATGTAATGGTATTTTTCTCTAATTAGTTTTAGCGCTGCATAATTAGTTACAGTAAGAAATATTGGATAATTTTCGTATTCTTGTCTTATTTTGCTAATAAGATTCACAGCTCCCAGAACTTCTCCTACAGAAGCTGCATGAATCCACAAACCACTAAATGAGCTCTTTTTTTGCTGATTCTTAAACTCTTTTAGCACTGGTTCATCTTGAGAAAGAGTAAACCTGTATTTTATAGTTTTTCTATAACTTTCGTTAGAGATAGATTTTAAAATAACATATGTTGAAGCAATTAATAATAGCAAATCATATATTATTGATCGAAATTTCATAGGGAAGCGAACATATTTTCTTTTGTTTGAAGCTCGAATAACATCCTGTATTTTCCATTTTCTTTGTTCATTAGTTCACTGTGGGTACCTTCTTCGACTATTTTCCCATTTTCCAGATACAGTATTTTATCTGCAAATATTATTGTTGAGAGCCTGTGAGCTACTATTATGGTAGTTCTTCCTTTTAAAACTCTCTTAAGAGCTTCTTGAAACTGAGATTCAGAGGAGGCGTCAAGATTGGATGTTGCTTCATCTAACAAGAATATCTTTGGATTTTTTATTACAGCGCGCGCAATAGAAATTCTTTGCCTTTCACCACCCGAAAACCTTACTCCTCTTTCGCCAAGAATAGTGTCATAACCTTTTTCCATCTTATCAATAAAATCGTGTGCATTAGAAATTTTTGCAGCCCATATTATATCTTCAGTAGTAGCATCACTTTTTCCATATGAAATATTTTCAGAAATTGTAGTATTGAAAAGTATAACGTCTTGAGGTACAAGCCCCAAATGTCTTCTAAGAGATCTCATAGATAAATCTCTTACGTCATAACCGTCAATTTTAACGCTTCCACTTTGAGGGTCATAGAACCTCATAATAAGATCAATAATCGTAGTCTTACCAGCTCCTGAAGGTCCAACAATTGCAAAAACTTGACCGGGCATTATTTTAAAGCTTAATCCCTTCAAAATATATTCTTCGTCATCAGGATACTTGAACCATACGTTGTCAAATTCTATCATGCCCTTGATTTCTTTAATTTCGATTGCATCCTCTTTGTCTTTTATGCTAGGTTCTATATCAAGGACAGAAAATATTCTATGTGCGGCAGCCATTGCTTGTTGGATATTTCCAAGATTTGAACCCATTCTTCTCACAGGAGTGGTGATGATACCAATATAGCCAATAAATGCCATAAGATCTCCTATAGTCATATGGCCATTTATAACTCTATAACCGCCATACCAAAATACAGCTGCTATTCCCATTGCTCCTAATAGTTCCATTACTGGCGTATAAATAGAATTTAGTCTGCCAGCTTTTAAAACTGCTTTAACGGATTCTCTATTTATTTTCTTAAAGCGCTCGCTTTCTTTTTCATAGGTTGCAAAACCGTGCACAATTTTGATAGAGGAGAGAATCTCTTGCAAAACTGCAAAGACGTCAGCAGACCTCTCCTGAATTCTATAACTAACGCTCTTTAACCTCCTGCCAAATTTTTGAACTGCGAGGAATGCAAGAGGCAAAATAAAAATCGTTGCCATTGTTAATTTCCAATCAATATAAAATATAAAACAAACTACCCCTATTAAAGTAAGAGTATCAAGTACTAAGCTTACTAGCCCTGTAGAAAAAACTTGTTGCAGAATAAAAGTGTCGTTTGTCAATCTAGACATTAATTCACCTGTAGAATGCCTTTTAAAGAATTCTAGAGGCATTAGTTGCATATGAGAAAAAAATTGTTCTCTAATATCAGATATAACGTTGTTTGTAATATAAATCATAAGATAATTCTGACAAAAGCTTAGTATTCCTTTGATAACATATAAGCCTATCATGGAAAGGGCCAAAATATTTAAAATAAAGGCATCTTTCTTTATTAACGCAGAATCTATCAGAACCTTCAAAGTCCACGGAATAGCTACCATAATTGCTGAAACCAAACACATAAAAAATAGCGCCAAAATAAAATACTTTATGTATGGCTTCAAGTATTTTAAAAGTCTAAAATATATATCTTTCAACTCCTTTTTTTTCACAATGTCTGAATAAAATTATATATCACTTAATTAATCTTGGGCATAAAGTAAAAAATAGTTAATTCTTTAATTTTTAGTAATAAAAATCAAAAGAAAAAGTTATAGTATGCTTTAAAACTAATATGATTTAAAAACCCTTATTTTACTTTTTTAAAAATATTTTCTGTATTGATTTTAGGTAGTCTTCAAGAACGGCATTGTTTAAAGAACATAAGCCGTATTGACCCTTTCTGTTTATTTCAATTAAACCTGCATCGTTTAAAATCTTTAAGTGATGAGAGACTGCGGGTTGGGTGATATCGAGAGCTTTGATAACTTCAGTGCAAGAAATTTTAGGGTTTGAAGAGATCGATTGAAGAATCTTAAACCTTGAATCATTTGCTAAAGCATTAGAGATTTTAATAATCTGATCCAAATTCAATTTTTTTACCTCCGTTATTAAATTAATATAGATTTAAATATAATCATATCAAATTTTTCTTTAAAATGTATAAAAATATCTTATATAAAATTTTATGAAATTTTAATTAAAACTTAATCGAGTTTTAATGTATAATGTAAGTCAAATGTTTTCTTTTTATTTGTGGAGGGCAAAAATTTTATGGTAAAAATGGAAAATGTAAACAAGTATTTTGGTACTCATCACGTTCTTAAAGATATTAATCTTCATGTAAAGTTTAAAGAAAGACTAGTGATAATGGGACCTAGTGGTTCAGGAAAAAGTACTTTGATAAGATGTATTAACTTTTTAGAGAAACCCTCATCAGGAAGGATCTTTGTAAATGGAGTAGAAATAACTGCTAATAAAGTTCAATTAAATAAAGTAAGGCAAAAGATAGGCATGGTTTTTCAGCATTTTAACTTATATCCTCATAAGACAGCGCTTGAAAATGTAATGCTTGCACCTATTCTTGTTGAAAAAAGAGATAAAAATGAAGTTGAAAAAAGCGCGATTGCTCTTCTTGAGAAAGTTGGTTTAAAAGATGCATATAATAAATATCCGTCTCAACTTTCTGGTGGGCAACAGCAAAGAGTTGCGATTGCAAGAGCTTTGAATATGAAACCGGATCTTTTGCTGTTTGATGAACCCACATCAGCTCTTGATCCCGAAATGATTCAGGAAGTTCTTGATATTATGGTAGCCCTTGCAAAAGAGGGCATGACGATGATTGTGGTAACCCACGAAATGGGATTTGCAAAACAAGCTGCTGACAGAATTGTTTTTATGGACGATGGTCAGATTATGGAAACAGGTACTCCTGATCAGATTTTTAATAATCCTCAACACGAAAGAACTCAAGCTTTTCTTGAAAAACTTAATAAGATTCAGGTTTAAGATTTGTCTTCATTTGAAATTTTAATAAATTCAAAAAAGGAGGAATGAAAATGAAGAATTTGAAGTTCTTATTTTTAGGCTTTATTGTTCTTCTGGGCTTTGTAATTGCTGGATGTTCTCAACAAGCACAAAAGCCTCAGGAGAGCTCAGCGGTACCGCCAGACATTAAGGCCATAAAAGATCGCGGTGTTCTTAATGTGGGTGTAAAGTACGATGTTCCAAAGTTTGGATATAAAGATCCAAAAACAGGTAAAGTTGAAGGTTTTGAAATTGATATTGCTCACGAAATGGCGAAAAAGATCCTTGGCAATCCCGATAAAGTTAACCTGATTGCTGTTACACCTAAAACAAGAGGACCTCTTTTGGACAACGGTGAAGTTGATATGGTTATTGCAACCTTTACTATTACCCCTGAGAGAGAAAAAAGTTTCAACTTTTCAATACCATATTTTACTGATGGGGTAGCACTTTTGGTAAAGAAAGACTCTGGAATTAAGAGTTTTACGGATTTAAATGGCAAGACTGTTGGAGTTGCACAAAGTGCAACTACAAAGGGTGCAATAGAAGCTGAGGCTAAAGCAAAGGGTATAAAGGTTAATGTACTTGAATTTGCTAGCTATCCAGAAATAAAGGCAGCACTTGAATCTGGAAGAGTTCAAGCCTTTTCTACGGATGGCGCAATACTTTATGGCTATTTGGACGATTCTACTACCATACTTCCTGACAGGTTTGCTCCACAAAATTATGGCATAGCAATGAAAAAGGGAAATGACGGCCTGCTTAAATTGGTAAACTCAACTCTTGAAGAGATGCAAAAGGATGGCACACTTCAGAAGCTAAAGGAGAAGTGGGGACTTAAGTAGTGTTTGATACGGGACCCTTTGCATTATTTAAATGGGAGAAATTATTTTCTGATTGGAGGATCTTTGCAGAGGGTTTCGTTACTACGATATCAGTTTCATTTCTTGGCCTCTTATTAGCACTTGTATTAGGCTTAATTTTTGGAGTTCTTGCAACCAGTCAATTTAGAAGCGCTAAGATAATTAATCGAATATATGTTGAATTTATCCAAAATACTCCTTTAGTGATCCAGGTATTTTTTCTTTATAACGGGCTTCCACATTTGGATATAGTTCTACCTGTTTTTGCTGTTGGAGTAATTGGGGTAGGAGTTTATCACGGAGCGTATATCGCAGAGGTTGTAAGGGCAGGAATTCAGGCTATTCACAGAGGTCAATTGGAAGCTGCTTATTCTCAAGGTTTTACCTTCTGGCAAGCTATGAGATATATAATCTTACCTCAGGCAAAGATAATAATATTCCCTCCCTTAACGAATCAGGCTGTCAGTTTGATAAAAAACACTTCAGTAATGGCAATGGTAGCTGGGGGAGACCTGATGTATCATGCAGATTCATGGTCAAGCAATAATCTATACTATGGGCCAGCATATATAGTAGTAGGTCTGTTGTATTTAAGCCTTTGTTTACCACTTGCTAGGTTTGCAGACTATCTTGAAAGAAAGGCCAAGATGAACCCATGATAGAAGAACTTTTTGCTCCTAACATTTTAATTTTTTTACTAAAAGGATTGCAGGTGACTCTTACCATAGCAGTATTTACTATAATTTTTAGTACATTTTTTGGAATAATTCTTGGAGTAGCAAAATATTCAAAAAAGCCTATTGTTAGTCAAATTGCTGCAATTTATATAGATTCTATTAGAAACATTCCACTTTTGTTGTTTATACTTGCTTGCAGATTTATGATACCCATTCCACCAATACAAGCGGCCATCCTTGCTATGACTATTTTTACTACCGCAATGATAGCAGAAATTGTTAGAGGGGGACTTAACTCAATCGATAAGGGTCAGTGGGAGGCCGCTGCATCGCAAGGGTTTAGTTATACTCAAACGCTTATTTATATAGTCTTGCCACAAGCCATAAGAAAGGTTATACCTCCTCTTATATCACAATTTATTACAACTATAAAGGATACATCTTTTACGTGGGCTGTAGGCATTGAAGAGTTAACGGGTAGGGGGATGATAATTATGGGACAATATGCTGAGCCTGCTCAGGTTTTTGTGCTATTTGGAATGATAGCATTAACTTACTTTGTGATTAACTATACTCTTTCGGTTATAGCAAGAAATCAGCAAAAGAAGATGATTTATCAAAGTTATTAATTTTTTGCAACGAATAGCGCTCAATTGAGCGTTATTCGTTGCAATAGTGTGTTTTACTTCATATATAACTTAAATATTGCCTGAGTACCGCTATTGTCTTCGCCCATTTTTGATAGTTCTTCATATAAAGAGAGAGCGAGTTCTAATCCAGGGAGCTTTAATCCCATTTTTATTGCTTCATCTAGAGCTATTTTCATATCTTTTATAAAGTGTTTTACATAAAATCCAGGGGCAAAATCTCCTTTTAACATCTTTGGCCCAAGGTTTACCAGAGACCAACTGCCAGCAGCGCCACCACCAATGCTCTTTAACACTTTCTCAGGGTCAAGTCCTGATTTTATAGCATAATAAAGCGACTCTGCTACACCTATCATACCCGTTGCTATTACAATTTGGTTACACATTTTGGTGTGTTGACCTGAACCAGCACTTCCTTGATAAACAATATTTTTACCCAATAGATTAAAGATTGGAAGAACGATATTAAAGATTTCTTCACTTCCTCCTACCATTATGGAGAGGGTAGCATTTTTAGCACCAATATCCCCGCCAGAAACAGGTGCGTCTAGGAAATATACGCCCTTCTTTTTTGCTTCTATGTCTATCTTTACAGCAAGGGAAGGAGGAGAGGTAGTCATATCAATTAAAATTGAATTTTCTCTGGCATTTTTTAATAGACCATTATTACCTAAATAAACTTCTTCAACATCCTTTGGGAATCCAACCATAGTTATTACTAGATCACAAGTTCTGGCCAATTCATCAATTGGCAAAAATACAGCCCCCTTGTTCAAAAGCTCTTCAGCTTTTGATTTGGTCCTATTGTAGACAAAAAGATTATATCCAGCATCTAAAATGTGCCCAGCCATGCTCTTTCCCATAACTCCTGTGCCAATGAATCCTACTTTGGTAGTTTGTGGGTTAATTTGCATTTTCTAACCTCCAAGTTAAATATTTGAAATTTTAAAAAGCTATTTATTTCCCAGGTATTATATTATTTTACTATTATAATTAAAGTTTTATATAACTTTTAAAAAATAATACAAAATTAAAAACTTATTGTATAATAAAAAAAATAAAGAGTTGAACTCTTTTAGGGAGCCATGAAGGCTGTTTGCTGAGTAGATTGTACTAATAGCCTTTGTGGCTTATTTTATTTAGGGAGGTTTAATATGCCAAAAATTTTGGTTTGTGGAAGAGGTGGATGTGGAAAGAGCACTCTTACAGCAATTGCAGCTAACACTCTTTCAAAAAGAGGCGAGGTTTTTGTCCTTGATGCCGACGAATCTAATCTTTGTCTTTCTAACATGCTTGGCATTGATTCTGAAAAGACCCTAATGGGATATTTTGGTGGTAAAGCTGAAGTAAAAAAAGCACTTTTATCTTTTTTAAAATCTGAAGGAAAAGAAAAGACTCCGATGTTTACAACTGAACTCACTTTTGAAGACCTGAAAAATTTTTCTTCCTGGAGGGATAATATAGGTTTCATTCAAACTGGCAAGATTGAACACGGTATGGAGGGTTGTGCGTGTCCAATGGGAGCTGTAACAAGAGAGTTTTTAAAAAAGTTAAAAGTTAAAGATAGTCAATATGT
The DNA here is from genome assembly GCF_000212395.1 of Thermodesulfobium narugense DSM 14796. NCBI lineage: Bacteria > Pseudomonadati > Thermodesulfobiota > Thermodesulfobiia > Thermodesulfobiales > Thermodesulfobiaceae > Thermodesulfobium > Thermodesulfobium narugense. The sequence continues at coordinate 1,434,355 of NC_015499.1, read as the reverse complement.
TTTGGTGGATACTGAAGCTGGAATAGAGCACTTTGGAAGAGGTGTGCACGAGGCTATAGACCTGGTATGGCTTGTGATAGAGCCTTCCTTTGAATCAATTTCGCTTTGCGAGAAAACTATAGGGTTAATTTCAGAAGGAAAGCATGTCAAACCATATAAAGTAATATTAAACAAGGTCAATGATGAGAGTAGATCAGAACTCGAGGAACTGCTTCTTAAAAGAAAAATAAAGGTAGATGGCTTCTTACCCTTTAGAAGTGAGATCTCAAAGGCAAATCTCAAGGGAGAAAAGTTGACTATTGAAGACTCAAATCTTATAAATTCAATCTTGTAATGAAATTTTTAAAAATATTTTTTTTCATATGTACATTGTTCTTTATTTCGGGCTGTGATAATGTAGCTCAGAAGGGTAATTATAGTTTAACCGTGACTGATGCGCTTGGAAGGAAGGTTACCCTGAAAGAAATCCCTGTAAAAAGAATCGTAGCAATAGGGCCTGGCGCACTAAGACTTATCTCTTATATGAGACTTGCAGACTCGGTAGTAGGGGTAGAGGATTCTGAAAGGGAATGGGATGCTTTTTCAAGGCCGTATATTCTTGCGTATCCACAGTTAAGAAGTCTACCAGGAATAGGCCAGGGCGGTCCTCGTCCAAGCCCAAACCTTGAAAGTATCATATCACTTAAACCAGATGTTATATTTGCTGCATATCTAACGAAGGATCAGGCTGATGCAATTCAGTCAAAGACAAACATACCTGTAATATTGCTTAGCTATGGCCAATTTGCTAGCTTTGATATGAACGATATATTTAATTCTTTAAGAATTATTGGTGAGGTTTCAGGAAGATCTGATAGGGCAGATCAGCTAATCTTATATATAAAGAGTATAGAAGAGGACTTAGATAGTAGAACGAAAAATATTTCACCAGATGAAAAACCGAGCGTTTACGTAGGGGCACTTGGTATGGCTGGTGTTCACGGAATTGAAAGCACTCAGGCTAGATATTTGCCCTTTACTTTGATAAACGCAAAAAATGTTGTAGATAAAATAAAGAATTCAGGCAGCCTGATGCTTGACAAAGAATATCTGGTAAAGTTGAACCCTGATATCATCTTCATTGATGAAGGAGGACTCTCTCTGGTAAAGGAAGATTATAGAAAGAACAAGGCTTTTTACGATGAGTTAAAGGCTTTTAAGGAAAACAAAGTTTATGGGCAGCTACCTTTCAACTACTATACTACAAATATAGAGATAGCTTTGATAGACAGCTACTTTGCTGGAAAGGTTATTTATCCCGATAGATTTTCTGATATAAATATTAGTACAAAAGCAAATGAAATATTTAAAGAATTTTTGGACAAACCAATGTTTAATGAGATTGTGAAAAATTATCCTGGTTTCACAAGAATAGTTTTTTAGATTATATGGATAAAAAGGACATTCTAAAGAATTACAAAAGTTATTATAAGAAAAAATTTTTCATTCTAATATTTTTGTTTTCTATTTCTTTGTTTTTTATAATATTTTCTGCAAAAATTGGCACATTTAATCTAAGTTTTTCAGATATAATTTTGTCGTTTTTTAATCCAAATTCAAGAGAGGCTTCGATCTTGTTTAATGTACGCCTTCCAAGAATAGCGTCATCCTTTGTGGCTGGATTTGGTCTTGCAATAGCAGGTTGCGTGATGCAAAACGTTTTAAGAAATCCTCTTGCATCTCCATTTACACTTGGTGTTTCTCAGGGAGCTGCGTTTGGGGCTTGTGTAGGAATAGTGTTGTTGGGACAGGGTTCTCTTGGTACGAATATTATTATTAATAATCCATATTTTGTAACAGTTTGTGCGTTTTTTGGATCTCTTTTGTCTACCTTTACTATAGTATTTCTTTCAAAATTTAAAGGCTTTAGCCCTGAGTCAATAGTTCTTTCAGGCGTTGCCCTTGGAGCACTCTTTTCTGCTATGATCATAATGCTTCAGTACTTTTCAAATGAAGTTGCAGTAACCAGTATGGTGTTTTGGACATTTGGAGATGTAGGTAGAGCATACTGGAACGAGATCTTGATAATGACTATCGTGATAGCATTATCTTTTGTGTATTTTTTACTCAACAGTCTAAACTATAATGCTATGCAAATAGGTGATGAGAGCGCTAAGGGTTTGGGTATCGATGTTGACAAAATAAGATTCGTATCAATGATAGTCTCTTCTCTTATAACCGCAGTGATAGTTTCATTTTTAGGAATAATAGGTTTTGTGGGATTGGTAGCGCCTCAAGCAATGAGAAGAATGATAGACTTTGATCACAGGTTTATCCTTCCAGCCAGCGCATTTATGGGAGCAATTTTGCTAATAATAGCTGATATAGTTAGCAGAACAATTTTGTCACCTGTTATCTTGCCTATAGGAGCTGTTACATCTTTTTTGGGAGCGCCATTTTTTATTTATATTCTATATTTAAAAGGAAAAATCAAGTAATGTTTATCCAGATCAGAGATATAAGATTTTCTTATAATAGCGTTGATGTGTTAAAAGATATAAGCTTTCACATAGAAAAGGGTGATCTTATTGCTATACTTGGAAACAATGGCGTAGGCAAGTCTACTTTGATAAAGTGTATTAATAGAATTCTTAAACCAAAATTAGGGACAATATTGATTGAGGGACAGTATATAGAAGAATTAGGTGCAGATGTTGCCAAAAAGATTTCTTATGTTTCCCAACAGAATCAAGCTACTAGACTTACAGTCTTTGATGCAATACTACTAGGAAGGAAACCGTATGTTAGCTGGGGGATATCAGATAAAGATCTTGAAATTACAAAAAAGGTTATAGAAATGCTTTCACTCCACGAAATTTCTATGAGATTTGTTGACGAATTAAGCGGCGGAGAGCTTCAAAAGGTGATAGTTGCAAGAGCATTGGTTCAAGAGCCTATACTAATTCTTATGGATGAGCCAACGAATAATCTTGACATAAAGAGTCAGATCGAAGTGATGAACATTATAAAACGAATTATAAAAGAGAAGAAAATCTCGTGTCTAGTTGCTATTCACGATATAAATCTTGCGCTTAGATTTATTGACAAGTTTATTTTGATGAAAGATGGAAAGATATTCTCCTCAGGAGGCTTAGAAATTATAACCGAAGAAAACTTTAACAAAGTTTTTGGGGTTAAGGTAAAAATTCAAAATATCGATGGAAGGCCATTTTTACTATTTTAAATTTTGGAGGAAAAATGGATACGGTAGATTTTTTTGATAGATTATCTGATGAGTGGGACAGTATATTTTCAAGAGGAGATATAAATGTTCTAGAGAGAGGACTTGATCTTGTAGATTGGAATTTATTTACAAGAGTGTTGGAAGTTGGTTGTGCTACAGGAATTGAAACCGGCTATATTTTAAAGAGATTAAAACCTACTGCAAGGTTGTTTGCAATAGACATATCTGCAAAGATGGTTAGAAGGGCAATTGAAAGAATTCATGATGCAAGATTTACAGTTAATATAAAGAATTTTTTTGAAGTGGAGGGCATTTTTGACCTTATCCTTATGATAAATGTTTTGCCGCATTTGGGAGATTTGGAAAGCTTGTTTACAAAATCTTCACAGTTATTGGACAGAAGAGGCGAAATTTTAATACTCCATAACTCTTCAAGGGAACATATAAATATGGTTCATTCAAGAAAAGAAGAGGTAAAAGATCACGTGCTTTTACCCGTTGAGACAGTACAAGAGACGGCAAAGAGCAAAGGATTTTCAATACTAAATACAAAGGATGATGAAGAAGGCTATATTCTTCACCTGCAAAAGTTTACTCAAGAAATTTTCTAATAGCTAGTGATATTTCTGATGGCATTTGATAAATGAGCGCGTGACCTGCGCCTTTGAATATTACTAATTTTGAATTTGGCAAAATCTTATGAAGTATTAATGCGTTTTCGGGTGGAACTACCAGGTCTTGATCAGATGAGAGAATAAGGGTTTTAAAATATTTGCCATCAAGTTCCTTTTGATTGGTATTATCTAGATACCATCTATATATTATCTGTTTTTCATAGTTAAAAACTTTTGGGGTAATATCAGGAGCAGATCTTTCATAAATGAGTGCCATCTTAATTTTGTAATTGTCAATTTCATCTTTTGGGAAAAGTACTTTCATAATTCTTTCACCCTGCTTTTCTAAATCTGGCAACGGGTTGAAAAGTGCATCTATTACGTAATCTTGAGGTTTTATAGCGCTAGATCCTCCTGCATCGGTGCCTATTAATATAAGGGAATCTACCATATCAGGGTACATCCGTGCGAATTGTTGAGCTACAAAACCTCCCATTGAATATCCAAGAATATTTGCACTCTTTATCTTCTCATTCTTTAAGACATTTTTTACGGCTTGTGCCAATTCGCCTATATCTGGATCTTTGTTTGAAAGGAATTTTGATTGTCCGATACCTGGATAATCTATAAAAATAAGTCTGAAATTCTGCAAAAGATTCATTACAAATGAATCATCCCAACTGTTCATGCTGCTTGAAAAAGGCTCCAACATTACGATGGTCTTTTTATTTTTTTCGCCTAAAACTTTGTAGGCTATCATTGAAGACTCAGTATTTGTGTATCGTGTGTATGTGTTGTTTAACAGATCGTAAAACTCTTGGTTTGCATAGGCGCTTTTTGACATCAAGATAAATAGTATTAGAAAAATTGAAACCACTAATCGCTTCATAATTTCCTCCAAAGTCGTATAAGTTTAAATGATTTAGGATATTAGATTCTAACACTTCTTACATTGTGGGATCAAATTGGCTGTGATTGTGAGACTACTACTATATTTCAGCGGTGACAAGTAATTAATAATTTATATAACCAAATTGTTATTTGACAAAAATATTTTTTTATTTAATATAAATCTAACTTAATTTTTATTTAAAATAAGCCTTTGTAAAGATCTGATGCATTCTGCAGAAAAAGGAGGCATATATCTCTATAAAGCAGGCGTGAGATCTGTATAAAGGTTTATATGAAGGGGACAAATAATTTTTCCTTGAAGGGGGCTCTAAATTTGAAAAAATTTGTTTTTGTTTTTTTAGCGATATCAATTTTCATACTTATGACACTACCCGCTATGGCAGGACCATTCTCAGATGTACCAGCTAATTCATGGGCATACAAAGCAGTGCAAGATTTAGCAGCAAAAGGATTGGTCATTGGTTATGGCGACTCAACTTTTAGGGGCGAAAGGACAGCCACTCGTTATGAGATGGCAATGGTAGTTGCAAGAATGCTCGATGCCTATGAAAAGGGCCAGAATGCACAGGATCAAAAGATAGAGCTTAATGCAACTGACATCGCAACACTTATGAAGTTAGCAGAAGAGTTTAAGTCAGAATTGGCATCACTAAACGTCAGGGTTGCTGCACTGTCTATTACACCCTTCCTGTTGCAAATAACGCAACCTTAACCTTTAATTATGACTACTGGAAGGGCAAGAAACCTTATAATACAAGCTATATACCTTCGAAACAACCTGTTCCTCTTTATTGGACATTTAATCCAGATCAAGTGGACAAGGATCAAAGATACTATATTCAAATGGACGTAAAATTCTAAAAAAGTTTCTTTAACCCCCTGAGAAATCAGGGGGCTTTTTTATGTTATATTATAATATTATGCCAAATTTAGGAGGGATGAAGATTTTATGAGAGCTAAACTTCTTCTTGTAATAGGTCTTGCAATAATATTTTCTTTTTCGAAATCAGATTCTGCCCTTGCTACCAACTGGCAATATGTTGGAACACTGACACTTTCATCGGGAGAGGTTAGAAAAGATTATGTGGATGCTGATAGCGTGGTATATGACAAAAATGATCACACTATGAAATTCTGGGTTCTAAGCGAGGTACACTTTGATAAGGACGTTATTAAAAGTCTGAAGAGGTATTCTACAGACATAAGCGATATTTTGTTACCTACCAGGATGCTGGAATATAAAACTTTCTCTGATAACAACACCATAATATTAGAGAATAGAACACCCTCAACGATAATCGATTACCCAGAAGACATCTCTCTTTTAAGTAGAGCTATAGATATAGCTGAGGATTATATCAAGAAATAATTAGCCTTGCTCTTCCTTTATATTCACAGAGATAGACAATTCATCAAGCTGCTTTCTGTCCACCTGTGAGGGTGCGTCGGTAAGAAGGCAGGTCCCGCTCTGGGTCTTAGGAAAGGCTATGACATCTCTTAGGGATTTTGCACCAGTAAAGAGCATGGTTATTCTGTCGAGCCCGAGCGCAATGCCTCCGTGCGGAGGGGCGCCGTATTCCAGCGCTTCCAGAAGAAAGCCGAATTTTATTTGTGCCTCCTCAGGCGAAATGTCGAGTAGCTTAAATATCTTGCTTTGTAAGTTAGTATTGTTTATTCTGATGCTTCCGCCACCTAATTCATTTCCGTTTAGAACGATGTCATAGGCAAGGGATCGAACAGAAAGGGGATCTGTGTCTAACTTTTCCAGATCTTCTGGGTGTGGGGCAGTAAATGGATGATGAACTGAGTTTAGCCTTTTCTCTTTTTCGTCGTATTCAAACAAAGGAAAGTCTACAACCCACAGGTATTTAAATTCGCTTTCATTTACTAAATTAAACTCGTTTCCAAGAAATAGTCTTAGTGAGCCAAGAGCTTCTAAAAGGCCGTCTTTACCTGCAGCAAGGAGGATAGCATCTTTGTCGCCAAGGTCAAATGTTTTTTTAAAAGAGCTTATCTCATTTTCAGATAAAAACTTTGCTATTGGAGACCTTACCTCAGATCCGTCAAATAGTATCCATGCAATGCCTGGAAGTCCAAAATCTTTTGCCATGTTGTTTATCTTTTCAAGAGTTGGCCTAGTGGGATGACACTCTTTATTTTTTAATATGAAACCCTTAATATATCCATCTTTTTCGATTACACTTCTAAATATTTTTAATTTTGTATCTTTTAGAATTTCAGTGAAATCAAGTATTTCAAGAGGATTTCTAAGATCTGGTCTATCAGTTCCATATTTATTCATAGCTTCTGTGTAACTTATTCTTTTAATGGGGTAGTCGCATTCTATGCCAAATTGTACATTTAATTTTTTGAATAGCTCTTCTGTTATGGTCATTACATCGTTTGGTTCTACAAAAGACATCTCAACGTCTACCTGGGTGAATTCTGGCTGTCTATCAGCTCTTAGATCTTCATCTCTAAAGCACCTTACTATTTGAAAATATCTATCAAATCCGCTCACCATCAAAATTTGCTTGAAAAGCTGAGGGGATTGAGGAAGTGCATAAAAAGTGCCTGGTTGGAGTCTTGATGGCACAAGAAAGTCTCTTGCTCCCTCAGGTGTGCTTTTGGTAAGATAGGGTGTTTCTATTTCGAGAAAATCGTTTTCTAAGAAGTGATTTCTTATTGTATTGGTGATTAGGTGTCTTTTTATAATATTTTCTTTTTTATCAGTTCTTCTAAGATCAAGATATCTGTATTTTAATCCTAATTTTTCGTCGTAGTCTTTTTGTTCATCTGAGATAGAAAATGGCGGCACTTTTGATCTGTTTAATATGTTTATATTGCTTGCAACCAACTCAAATTCGCCGGTTGAAATTTTTGTATTTTCTGTGCCTAAAGGTCTTTTTCTGAGTTCTCCAGTTATTTGCAGCACGTATTCAGATCTGATTTCTTCTGCCTTCCTAAAGGTTTCTTTGTTTTCTGAGTCTACTACAACCTGTAAAAGAGAATATCTGTCTCTGATATCTAAAAATATAAGATTGCCGTGGTCTCTCCTTTTGTTAACCCAACCGCATACAGTAATAGTTTTATTTTCCAAAGATCTGTTTATCTCTTTTAACGTATGTGTTCTATAAGCCAAAATTGCACCTCTCATTACTTATGATATTTAGAAATTCATCTTTAGAAAAACTCTTTTGTTGGCCATTTTCAAGATTTTTTAAACTAATCATATTATTTTTTATTTCATCTTGGCCTATTAATACTACGTAGTCACAGTCTAATTTAGAAGCAAGCTTCATAGAAGATTTTAAGTTTTTATAATCGTATGGAAACAAAGAGCATACAAAGTTTCTTAATTGTGCTAAAAATTCTAAAGCAAAGTCAAATTCATTTTCTGTTACAGGAATTACCATAAATTTATGTTCTTTTTCATAGGTTTTATCTAATCTTTCTAAAATAGTAACAAGTCTTTCTATTCCTGAGGCGAACCCTACTCCTGGGAGATTCTTCCCTCCCAGTTCTTCTGCTAAACCATCATATCTTCCACCACCTAAAACTGCATTTTGTGAACCAAGCGAGAAATTTAGCGCTTCAAATGCAGTTTTTGTGTAGTAATCAAGTCCTCTTACAAGACGAGGATCTAATATATATTCAATTTTAAATTTCTTTAAATAGCTCTGAAGTTTTTCAAAATGAATTTTACACCCATCACACAAATAATCTGTAATTTTAGGAGCAGCTGATGTTATAAGTTTACATTGATCTTCTTTGCAATCCAAAACTCTTAGCGGGTTTTTGTACATTCGGGTTTTACAGTTCTCACAAAGCTCGTTTTCGTGATTTTTCAAAAAAGTAAGCAAAACCTCTTTGTAAACGTTTCTGCAATCCATGCAGCCTACAGAGTTAAGGTGCAATTCATATTCTACTCCTAATTCCTTTAATATTTTTATGGAAGAATCGATTATTTCAAAGTCAGAAATTGGATCGTGTGTTCCAACAATTTCTGCTCCAAACTGATAAAATTGCCTAAATCTACCTGCCTGAGGCCTTTCGTATCTAAACATCTGTCCCGTATAAAAGAGCTTTATCGGACTATTTTGTGCAAGTTTATTTTCTATTATCGCTCTTATTACTGGGGCTGTACCTTCTGGTCTTAGAGCAAGCAATCTGTCTCCTTTATCTTTGAATAGATACATCTCTTTTTGAACCACATCTGAGGTTTCACCAAGACTTCTTACGAAAAGTCCTGCGTCCTCAAATATCGGAGTTCTTATCTGTGAAAAGCCATACAAATTCATAATTTTTTTGCTAACGTTTTCTATTTTTTCATAAATTTTAGCTTTTTTCCCGAAAATATCAAAAGTTCCTTTTGGTGCTTTGTAGTTCAATTTTCTCTCCTTATGCTCTACAAAAAATTAACACTTTATTTTAACACAAGAATATAATATCAAAATTTTCTATATATAAAATAAAAGATAAAACATATTGAAACAAAGCCGATATTTTTTCACGATGAACTTAAATTAAAGGTATAGAACTCAAAAGAATTACTAAATCTGCTCCATCTTTTCTGGCATAATCAATATATGGTTGAATGAAACTGCCTGGTATTAATTCAGCAACTTTTTCTGGATTTGATATGCCTATTATTGCAATTTTTAGCCCACCTCTTTCAATGAAAGTGTAAGCTGATAACTCAAGCATATTTTTCAATCGCTCGTTGTTTATAGAGATGGCAGGAAAGCTTAGCCTTTTTAACAAGCCTGAGATCACGTATGTATTTGACATTACTTCAGAAAATCCCAGATTCATTGCGTCAAATTTAAGATAATTCATAAACTCAATAACAGGTTTTTCTCCAGAATAACTTGATAAAAAGGATCTATTAAAAATATCTCCAATGGATATTAGAATAGTATTGTTTGGATTTTCTGATATGGCGACTTCTATCATATTAATACCATATTAATTTAATATCATATTAATTATTTGTTAACTTCTATTTTTGATTCTAATATATAATAAAGTTTTCAAATAATTTGAGACTTAGAGGTGTGTATTTTGGATTTAAATTTAAATGAAGATCAAAAAAGGGCAGTTTATTCTGATAGCAGAGCGCTTTTGATAGTGGCTGGAGCAGGTACTGGCAAAACAAGAGTTTTAACAACTAGAGCAGCAAGACTTATAAAAGAAAATCCAGATGCAAGATATCTTCTACTCACCTTTACTAAAAAGGCAGCAAGGGAAATGACCACAAGAGTTAGAGAATTGATTGAAGAGGATACGAAAAATAGACTTTACTCTGGCACATTTCATTCTTTTTGTTCAAATATAATTAGGAGGCGTTCTGAAAGGGTTGGGTTGACCAATGATTTTGTTATCATTGATGAGTCTGATTCTCTTGATCTGATGAAGAAGGTATTTTCTAGGATCTATAGCAAAGAGAAAATTGATTCGCTAATATTTAAGCCAAAGGATATTTTATCATTATACTCATACGCAAGAAATAATAACCAAGACTTTATTGAGATTGTTCAAAGAAAATATAAATATGTTAATTTTGAAGATATTAAGAAGATTATAAGTTTATATGAACTAAATAAAAAGGAAAGAAATTATCTAGATTTTGACGATCTTTTGATGTATGGATTACTTGCAATTAAGACTCTTGAAAAAAGTCCTTTTGACGAAGTTTTAGTAGATGAGTTTCAGGATACAAATCAAATTCAAGCTGAAATGCTGTATTACTTTTATGATTTGGGTTCAAGGATAAGTGCGGTTGGCGATGACGCTCAAAGCATTTATTCTTTTAGAGGTGCTTATTATGAAAATATGTTTAATTTTATTAAAAGACTTGACGCTGAAAAAATTATTCTTTCTTCAAACTATAGATCAACTCAACAAATTTTAGATATTGCAAATTCTATTATTCAGTCTTCTTATAGTTCTATCAAAAAAGAGTTAGTAGCAAATGTGAGATTAAAAGAAAACGTTAAACCTAAATTGGTAATTGTTAGCGATGACTGGGAAGAAGCAAGATATGTAGCTAGAGAAATGCAAAAATTTGGCGAAAAAGGATTGAAGGTAGCTGCTTTATATAGAGCAGCGTATATTGGCAGAAACCTTGAGAGCCAACTTAACTCAATGGGAATAAAATATTCATTTTATGGTGGTCAAAAGTTAACTGAAAGCGCTCACGCTAAAGACTTTATGTCGTTTTTGAGAGTTTTTGTAAATCCAAAGGACGAAATAGCGCTAATCAGAATTTTAAAGATGTTTCCTGGAATTGGGGAGAAAAAAGCAGAAAAGATTAAAGATGCTGTGATTAGTGGGGATAACTTAAAGAAGGCATTGTCTAAGGAAAAAAATCTTGAAGAATTAAATATTTTTTTTGATAAATTATTTAAAATTACCGATTGGCATGACCTCTTGGAGTTGGTTTTTGATTTCTATAAAGATATAATGAACAGACTTTATCCTGAAAATTATGAAGAGAGAGAAGAAGATTTAATCAAATTCATGGATATGAGCTCTAATTATGATAATTTGGTAGAATATCTTGAAGCCTTTACTCTTGATCCGGTTGAAAAATCTGAATTTGACAATAATAATGTAATTTTAAGCACTATTCATTCGGCAAAAGGATTGGAATTTGACGTAGTATTCCTATTATCAGTGATAGAGAGCGTTTACCCACACTTTAGGGCCCAATCGACTGATGAAATTGAAGAAGAAAGAAGATTATTTTACGTAGCAATAACTAGAGCTAAGCAAAGACTTATATTTACATTTCCTAGACATTCAAAGAAAAGCAGGGGCTATTTTGCGAAAAACACTATTAGTCCCTTCTTAAGGGAAAAGGATAATTATCTGGAAGTTTTTATTGCAAGATAAAGAACCCCAGAGAATAAAAAATTCTCCGGGGTAGAAATTTTTTATTTATTATATCTTGCTCTCATAATTTTTGCAGCCTCAACCATATTTTTTAGTGAAGGTATGGTTTCTTCCCAACCTCTTGTCTTGAGACCACAGTCAGGGTTAACCCAGATGAGCTTTTTATCAATAACTTTTATAGATCGCTCTAATATTTCGAGTATTTCGGAAACAGATGGTACTCTCGGACTGTGGATATCATAGGTTCCAAGTCCTATACCGTGATCGTATTTGAATTTTTCAAAAACTTCTAGGATATCTCCTTTGCTTCTTGATGCTTCTATAGAAATTACGTCAGAGTCCATAGCATAGATTGCATCAATCATTTCGTTGAACTCTGAATAACACATATGGGTATGAATTTGAGTATTCTTTTTTACATTGCTATTTGTCAATCTGAATGATTTTATAGCCCAATCAATATACTTTTCTCTATTCGATTTTCTCAAAGGCAAACCTTCTCTAAATGCTGGTTCATCAATTTGAATTATTTTAATGCCGCTTTTTTCAAGATCTAAAATTTCTTCTGCAAGAGCAAGAGCTATTTGATATGCTACTTCTTCTCTAGGAATGTCTTCTCTTACAAATGACCAATTAAGTATCGTAACTGGACCTGTAAGCATACCCTTTACGGGCTTTTTTGTTAGTGATTGAGCGTATATTATTTCATCCAAAGTCATTGGTGCGTTTCTCTTAATATCAGCATAAATTATAGGTGGTCTTACACACCTTGAACCGTAAGATTGAACCCAAGCAAACTTTGAGGTGGTAAAGCCCTGAAGTTTTTCACCAAAAAATTCTACCATATCAGTTCTTTCAAATTCGCCGTGTACAAATACGTCAAGACCCAACTCTTCTTGTTTTTTGATTACATCTTCTATAAGGCTTTTGATATATGAAGTATACTCTTCTCTGGAAATCGTACCCGATTTGAAAGCTGCTCTTTTCGCTCTAAGTTCTTTGGTTTGTGGGAAACTGCCAATGGTGGTAGTAGGAAACAATCCAAGTTTAAGTTCGTCCATTTGGACTTTGTATCTTTCTTCGAAGGGTTCCTTCCTTATAAAATCTTCCTTTTTTAAATTCTTTACTTTATTGTGTACTTCTTCTATGAAAAAGGTTCCAGGAGTTTTTTCCCATATCTTGTGTGATTCTTCTATCTTTGAAGAAAAAGAATTGTTGCCGTTTAAAAATTCCTTTAAAATATATAGCTCTTTAAGTCTATCCTTTGCAAAAGAAAGCCTATTAATTAGTTCTTTAGGAAAATCCTCAGAGTTTTTGTCAGAGGAAGGAATGAACATTAGAGAACAGCTTGTAGAAAGTATAATCCTATCTGGATGTACTTTGGTTTTAATTTTATCCAAAACCTTTATTACTTTTGTTAAGTCTGATTTCCAGATATTTCTGCCGTTTATTAAGCCTGCAACCAAAAACTTATTTTCAGGAAAGTCTGTATTTAGAATCTTGTTAAGATTTTCATCAGACCTACAAAAATCAAGTCCAAAACCCTTAAATGGCAATTCATAAAGCATTTCTAGTTCTGGTACGCCTTCAAAATAGGTTTGTAAAATAGTTTTGCAACTTAAATAAGGCAAAATGTTGTAATAAAATTCTCTGAATATTTTTAGTTCATCGGATGTAAGGCCCAAAACTAAATATGGCTCGTCTATTTGAACGTATTGTGCACCTTCTTTCTCTAATAGTTGAATTAATTCAACATATATTGGAGCCAATTTTAACAAAAGATCTTTAAATCTTTTTGATGAATATGATTTTGATAATTTAAGAAAGGTAAAACCACCTAAAATTACAGGCTTTGTGATAATTCCAGCTTCTTTTGCTCTTTTAAACGACTCTAATACAAATGGATAATTTAAGTAAAAGTTTTGTTCATCATCTATTTCTGGTACAAGATAGTGATAATTTGTATCAAACCACTTTGTCATTTCCATTGCTGGAGCATCTTTTGATCCTCTGGCCATAGAAAAATAAACTGATAAATCAAGGCCATTGGGTTTGCCAAACCTTTTTGGGATTACTCCAAACATATAAGCTGTATCAAGTACGTGATCGTACATTGACATATCGCCTACAGGTATTAAGTCTATGCCAAATTCTGATTGGAGTTTGCATCTTGAAAGTTCTAGTTCATGATACTTTGATATAAATTCTTCTTCATCGATTTTGTCCTGCCAAAAGTTTTCTAAAAGAAACTTTAGTTCTCTTTTTTCACCGATTCTTGGATAACCTACAACGCTAGTTTTCAACAAATAACCTCACTCCTTCCAAAGCAATTGATAAATATTAACATCTTTATTAATAATTGTCTAAAATATAAATTTAGTTTAATATATTATGTATATTTTTGAAGATAATTTTTATATTTCTTAAAACATGTCAATTTTTTATAAGGAGTGATAAATATGAAGGAACTAAACGAATTAAACTTTAAGGATGAGATATCAAGTGGAATTACTTTGATAGACTTTTGGGCGCCGTGGTGTGGACCTTGTAGGATGATAGCACCTATTCTGGAAGAATTGGACAAAGAGTATGCTGGAAAACTAAAAATATGTAAAGTTAATGTTGATAATGATAGAGCGCTTGCGCAAAGTCTTAGGATTGTGAGTATTCCAACATTAATTTTGTATAAAGACGGAGAAGAACAAAAGAGAATTGTTGGTGCAGTGGCAAAAGAAAAAATAACAAGAGAAATCTCACCTTTTTTAGCTTAGTTTAATTTATCGTTTTTTGAAAATTGAATAAAAGAGTAATCGTTGGAATTAGTGGCGGTATAGATAGCTTCTATACCGCTTTCTTACTTAGAAACAGCGGATTTGATGTAATTTGTTTGTATATCAAGCTCTTTGATAATCATGAAACCTTCTTTCGAGCAAAAATGTTAGGTGAACTTTTGGGGGTAAAATTTGAATTTTACGATGCAATAAAAGAATTTAAAAAGGAAGTTGTTGACAGATCAATTAATATGACTCTCTTGGGATATACCCCAAATCCTTGTGCTTTTTGCAATATGAAGATAAAGTTTAGAATTTTGGAAAAGATAAGATCTGACTTTAATTATGACTATATTTCTACAGGTCACTATGTAAAAATTTTTCATGATGATATAACTAGAATTTTTAGAGGTTTTGATGAAAAAAAGGACCAAAGCTATTTTTTGGCTTTAGTTCCTTCGATCTATCTTAAAAACGCTATTTTTCCGCTAGGGGATTTTACAAAGAAATATGTAAAAAAGGTTATGCAAGAGAAATATTCATTTTGGAAAGATATTTCATCTAGTCAAGACCTGTGTTTTGTAAAAAAAGGATATAAAAAGTTAATTCAAGATATATGCGGAGTAAAAGTTGGTAAATTTTTGTATAAAGACAAGGTAGTTGCAAATCATTTGGGCTCATATCTTTATACAATTGGAGAAAGTAGGGGACTTGGTCACAAAGAACCAGTAAAGCTTTATGTAGAGAGCTTAAACCACGAAAAAAATGAGGTTTACTTGAATACAAGGGAGTTTTGCTACAAAAGTTCAATAATTGTAACTGATCTTAATTTTTTTAACGAGCTTCCAGATAGATGTTTGGTGCAGATAAGATATCAGGCAAAACCTGTTATCTGTGATATACAATTTAACGAAAATAAATTGCATGTAAGCTTTCATGAAAAGGTCTTTGCTCCAACTCCGGGTCAGATTGCATCATTTTATTCTTTAGATAATAGAGAACTACTAGGTGGTGGTATTATTATTGGGACTGATTAAAAGAACTCTTAATAAAATATTGGAGCTTGATTATAAGTATTCAATACTTCCAAATAATACTACTCTTGCTGTTGGTTTATCTGGAGGTAAAGATAGTTTAATAACGCTTTGGGCTCTAAACGAAGTTTTAAGACATCGAAAGGAAAAGTATAAGCTTTGTGCAGTCCTTGTTGATCAGGGATTTCCTGGCTTTAGCTACGATAAAATTAAAGATTATCTGATTTTAAATGGAATACCATATATAGAGAGGAAATCTTATATATATAGTTCCCTGTCAAAAAGTGAATCTCCTTGTGCCATTTGTTCTCACCTTAGACGAGGTGCATTAGTAGACGGTGCAAAAATTATGGGGGCTACACATTTAGCTTTAGGCCATCATCTTGACGATCTCTTAGAAGGAATAGTAATGACAATAGCTATGAATGGAAGACCCAATGTTCTTGTGCCAATTAAATATTTGTCAAGAAGGGATATTTACCTAATTAGGCCACTTCTCTTAGTTGAGGAAGAGCATATTAGGATACTTTCAAAGAAGATTCAAGGTATAAATCCTGTGGAATCAGAGTGCCCATATAGCAAGGATAGCGAAAGGATAAAAATAAAAAATTGGCTTTATCAAGGGTATAACAATTGGAAAGTAATGCATCAGCACATGGCTTCCTGGGCAAGATTGCTTCTTGAAGAAGAAATGAAAAAACAACGAAATATATAAATCATTTATTATTTAATAAGTCTTTTTTATGGAAATATAATATGATTTTATTAATAGTTATATAAGTTTTGCTTGTTAATTCTAATAAATTTTGTTATAGTTTAAATAATAGTGATAACCCATGGGGTGAAAATTTTGAATGAAGGGGTGAGTGTCTATTGGATTGGTTCTCTTTCTTAGTCGGTAATGTTTTTTCTTATTTAGCAATTGTTGTATTTTTTGTGGGGGTTCCACTTCAAGTTTATAGGTGGATGAAGGCTCCCGTAGTATATCCTTTGACGGATTTTCCAGCACCAAAGACCGCAGAGGGAGCTTTTATAAAGGTTCTTCTTGATACTTTTTTGTTTCGACCGATTCTTTTAAAAATTTATAATGCAACCGTTTATACGGGAAAATGGACAGATTTATGGGTTGGAGGATGGATATTTCACGTATCGTTTGCGCTTATTATAGTGGGTCATATTGTAGGAATCGGAACGCTTGGACATCAGTTCACAATTTTAGGAGTAAGTCCTGAAACGAGCTTGCATATGTCTGAGTTTTTGGGTACCATCTCTGGTATATTTCTTAGTTTGAGTTTGATCTATCTCTTGCTCAGAAGATTTTTTAACCCCATTGTTAGGGTAATGTCAGATGGTATTGATTACTTGATCGTTTTGTTAATTTTGGGCATTTCCTGTATGGGTAACTTTATGAGATTTAACCCTACTTATGGAGTAGAGTATGACGTAGCACAGAGATGGATAATGGGTCTTTTTACATTACATCCTGTGCCCCTTCCTGATAACCCTATCTTTACTTGGCATCTATTCCTCGTAGAAACCTTGCTTATTTACTTTCCTTTTAGTAAACTTATGCACTCATGTGGCATATTCTTCGCTCGTTGGATGATAACCAACTACGATCCTAGAAAAGTTATGGTTTTTGACTGGAGAAGCAAGGTTTGCGAATGGAAGGGAGGAAAATAGAGCATGAACTTTGATAGAAATATAGAGAAGGGAAGATTCCCTCAGAGATGGTGGGAAGATGAAAGATTAAAAACAGTCCAGACTATGGATAAGGGTGAGAAGCATTTAGTGCCATTTTTAGCTCCAAAGATTTATCCTCTTGAGCCATTGGACAAACCTTTTGATGAAACGGAATTAGAATCTCGCTTTGTGAGCGCTTTTGCTCGAGTTTTGTCCGAGCACAGACAGCTAAAGGTTTATATGGAGAGTTGTGTAAAGTGTGGAGCATGTGTTAACGCCTGCCACACCTATCAAGGGACAGGTGAGCTTAGAAATATACCCGTTATGAGAGCAGATCTCTTGAGGAGGTATTACAAAAAATACTTTACTACTCAGGGCGCAATTCTTGGACCTATTGTAGGAGCAGAAAGAGTTACATTAGATGGCTTAAAAGAAATGTATTATTATTTTTATCAGTGTTCTCAGTGTAGAAGGTGTTCATATTATTGTCCTATGGGCATTGATACTGCTGAAATTACAAGATATGGTAGAGAGATACTTGTTCAATGTGGCTTTGTATCTCAATTTCACTGGAGCGTTTTAACTTCTATGTGGAAGACTGGTAACCATATGGTTATTACTAAGCCAGGCCTTATGGATACCGTGGAATTTCTCGAAGAAGAACTTAAAGAGGAAACAGGAGTGGACATAAAGATTCCAGTTGATGATTGGGATGCTGAACTACTTTATAACCCTTCTTCTGCAGACTTTTTTGCTTATCCCGATACTATGATGGGTGTGGCAAAGGTAATGCACGCTGCAGGAATAAGGTGGACGATTTCAAGCGATATTATAGAAACGGGTAACTTCGGCTTGTTTTTACACGAGAACACAATGAGAATGTTGAACAAGCGCCTAATAGATCAGACCTTTAAGATGAAAGATTGTAAAGAAGTTGTTCTAGGCGAATGCGCTCACGGTTGGAGAACATGGAAGATGATGACTAAGACTGTAAACGGAGAGTGGGTTGATAAAAAGTTCCACTATGTACACCTTGTTCACAAGTTAATTGAGTTGTTAGATAATGGGATTATAAAAGTAGATCCGTCCAGGTATGAAGGAATGAGGGTGACGCTTCACGACTCATGCAACAATGCTAGGGCAGGTGGTCTTATAGAAGAGCCCCGGTATGTTCTTTCAAAGATATTACCTGAGGGATCGTTTGTTGAGATGACCCCAAACAGAGAGATGAACTGGTGTTGTGGAGGTGGAACAGGAATATTGTGGGATGACCCTGAAAGCATAAAACTAAGAATTGCGCTTTCAAAAAATAAAGCTGAACAGTATAAATCAGTAAATCCAGATATAGCTGTCGTAATATGTTCTATTGGAAAAGCGCATAATACCTTTATAGTTCATGACGGATATAAAAGTGAACTTGATCATGTAAAGATTAAAGGTTTAGTTGACCTAGTAGGCGATGCAATTGTAGATTTCCCCTTTCCTGAGAGTAAATATGCTAAGTCATAAGATGCTTGTATCTTACTTTGAAAATAAATTTTGGAGGTGTTAGATTATGCCATTTATCGAAGTTAATGGTAAACAATTAGAGGTTGATGAGGACGGTTTCATCCAGGATCCAGAACAGTGGAACGAGGATGTAGCCCGTTATCTTGCGAAAACCGAGCAGGTAGAAGAGTTGACGGAGGAGCACTGGAAGATAGTAAATTATTTGCACGACTATTTTAAGAAATACCAGATTGCTCCAATGGTCAGAAAGCTCTGTAAGGATAACGGAGTGGACCTCAAGAAGATTTATGAGTTGTTCCCAACTGGTCCTGCAAAGGGTGCTTGTAAAATTGCAGGATTACCCAAACCAACAGGATGTGTTTAATTCAGGGGAGGTGATAAGCTTACCCATTTTTTTAAACAAAATTTATTTCACCTTAAGGGGGTGTACTGATTAAATGCCAGAAACAAGAAAAACACCAATGTTAGATCAGCTTCTTGACGGTCCTTTTCCGAGTTTTGTGAAAGAGATCAAAAAGGGTGCTGAAAAAAACGATGCTTGCAATGATCTATTAGGTCAGTTAGAGCTGTCGTATGAGGAAAAGATTACGCACTGGAAACACGGTGGAATTGTAGGCGTTACGGGTTATGGCGGTGGAGTAATCGGTCGTTATTCTGATGTTCCAGAGAAATTTCCAGGATTGACCGAGTTTCACACTATGAGAATCAATCAGCCTGCTGGATGGTTTTATAAGACAGATAGGCTAAGGAAACTCCTTGACATATGGGAGAAGCGTGGAAGCGGCTTGACAAACTTTCATGGCGCAACGGGCGATATCATTTTGCTTGGTACCCATACAGATCAGTTGCAACCTGTTGTAGATGATCTAGCACATGAAGGTTGGGACCTTGGAGGTTCAGGATCAGACCTCAGGACCCCAAGCGCATGCGTTGGCCCAGCCAGATGCGAGTGGGCTTGCATTGACACGCTCGACATATGTGATACCTTGACGAGAAGATATCAAAACGAGCTTCACAGACCAATGTGGCCTTATAAGTTTAAAATTAAGGTATCTGGCTGTGCAAATGACGGTGTAGCTGCAAAGGCAAGGGCTGACTTTTCGATTATTGGTACTTGGAAGGATAATATTCAAATCAACAGGACTGAAGTAATAAATTATGTTAATGCCGGATTTGACATTATTGGCCAAGTAGTTGATAAGTGTCCAACAAAGTGTATTTCTTATAATCCTGTAACCAAGTCTCTTTCAATTGATAATAGCAACTGTGTAAGGTGCCACAACTGTATAAATAAGATGCCAAAAGCTCTTAGACAAGGCAAGATAACAGGTGCTACTATTTTGATTGGTGGTCATGCTCCAATCTTGCAGTCAGCCTTTATGTCATGGGTTATTGTCCCATTTATGGAAATGAAGCCTCCTTACGATGAAGTTTCAGAGCTTCTCGAGAAGATCTGGGAATGGTGGGACGAGAATGGGAAGATGAGAGAAAGAGTTGGTGAGCTTATTTACAGATTAGGTATGAGAAGCTTCTTGAAGGCGACAGGGCTTCCTGCTGTTCCTCAGATGGTCTTGCATCCACGAACCAATCCATTCTACTTCTGGGACAAAGAGGAGGTGAACCAATAATGGTTAAAACAGATTTTGGACCACCAAAATATTTGGACATGATGTCCGATCTTTGTAAGAGAAATTATGGCAAATGGAAATACCACGAAGTTTTGGATACTGGAACGTTAGTTCACGTATCGGAAAGTGGTGAAAAGCTTTATACGGTTAGAGCTGCGACCCCAAGGCTTTTGCACGTGGACACATTGAGAGCTTTTTGCGATCTTGCTGATAAATATTGCGGTGGGTTCTTCAGGTTTACCAGCAGACACTCAGTTGAATTTCTTATTGAAGACGAGGCCAACATTGAACCCCTCAAGGCAGATCTTCATGCGATGGGGTTCACACCAGGTGGCGTAGGAAACACCATTTCAAACATGCTTCATACTCAGGGTTGGATTCACTGCCATACCCCTGCAATTGATGCGTCTGGTATAGTAAAATCTGTCATGGACGAGGTTTATGAGTATTATAAGGAAGCGAAACTTCCAGCTAGACTTAGGCTTGCTCTGGCATGCTGCTTAAATATGTGCGGTGCAGTCCATTGCTCTGATGTTGCTATAGTAGGCGTTCATAGAGTACCGCCAAAAGTCCAGGACGATAAAGTCTCTAAGATGTGCGAGATACCAAACGTAGTAGCTGCATGCCCAACAAGGGCAATCAGACCAGAACCAGCCAAAAAATCAGTTGTAGTAAATGATGAAAGGTGTATGTATTGTGGTAACTGTTATACTATGTGTCCTGCAATGCCAATTTTTGATCCAAAGAACGATGGAGCTGCAATATTTGTAGGCGGTAAAGTCTCTGACGCAAGGCATCCAGCGATGTTTTCTAAATTGGCTGTTCCTTATATTCCAAATGAACCTCCAAGGTGGCCAACTTTAGTTAAGACTATAAGGTTGCTTATAGATGTCTATGCAAAGGATGCAAAGGAAGGAGAGCGTTACGGCGAGTGGATTAATAGAATTGGTTGGGAGAAGTTCTTCAAGGTTACAGGCTTGCCATTTACCGATAAGCATATTGACGATTACATCTTCTCCGTTCCAACCTTCCGCTCCACTGCTACATTTAAGTGGTAATTAAATTGGCTCTTAAAATAAAGGCGGTGAGAATAGATGGCTGCTGATCCATCGATCAAGATTAAGATATGTGATTATTTGAAAACTGTTAAGCAGGCAAAAAATAGGCAAATTGCTGAGAAAATTGGTGAAGACAAAAAGGCTGTAGATGCTGCTATTGCTGAATTGGCTAATGAAGGGATAGTTGAATACATTTACGTGACTACTTCATTTGTAGTCCTTAAGGATGAGTATCACAACGATCCGAATTGGCACTATACGCCTAAATAATTAACGTTAAATTCAAATACCTCCCTCAACCAGAGGGAGGTATTTATTTATTTATTTAAATTTGATAAAATGTATTTCGTTTAATATATTCGAAGGAGGTAATTTTCATGGTTTATGTAGTAAAAGTAGATCAGGATACTTGTAACGGAGATGGTGCATGCGCAGATAATTGCCCAAATCAGGTTTTTGACATGGTCAACGGCAAGTCTCAGCCAACAAGGGCAGATGATTGTGTAGGGTGCATGACTTGCGTTTCGGTTTGCCCAACTGGTGCAGTTACGGTAACTGAGCTCTAAAAATTATTATATGCGCGCAGCTATATTTTTATGGTTGCGCGCTTTTAGTTTCTTGTTAATATAGTTTTATCTACATAAATATTAAAATAAGATTTTAAAAAATGTGATATAATACCACACTAAGTCATTTGCAAAAGTTTGTTTTTTTGTTATAATTTTCCTGCTGATGGAGAGATGGCCGAGAGGTCGAAGGCGCTCCCCTGCTAAGGGAGTAAGCGGCTAAAACTGCTTCGAGGGTTCGAATCCCTCTCTCTCCGCCATATTTTTTTAAGGAGGAATAAATAGTGGTTTACGTTTTAAAAATTAGGGGCAAAGAATTTTTGGCTGCTCCTGGTGATAAAATTAAGGTACCCTTTATAGAAGGTTTAAGTGTTGGTGAAAAGTTTGTTGTTGAAAATGCTCTAGTTTTTGATGAAGAACCAGAAATTAGAACTTCAAATGTTGAGACACTCGTTGAAGGAAGCGGTAAGGAGAGAACAGTGATAGCTTTTAAATATAGACCAAAAAAGGGTTATAGAAATAAAAAGGGCAATAGACAAAAGTTTACCTTATTAAGAGTTTCTAAAATATAAGTTATTATCTTAAGTTACTTTAGGAGAGGTGGTTTAAATGGCGTCCAAAAAAGGTGGAGGCAGTTCTAGAAACGGAAGAGATAGCAATCCTCAATATCTTGGGGTTAAAGTATATGGTGGAGAGGTGGTAAGTGCTGGCTCCATTATTGCAAGGCAACGTGGAACAAAAATTCACCCAGGAAATAATGTTGGAGTAGGAAGAGATTATACTATTTTTGCTAAGATCGATGGTAAGGTTAATTTTATAAAGAAAGCCGGAAAAGTAGTAGCTGAAATTATTCCTAATTAGAATTGTATGTCTTTAAGATCGTATATCTTTCCTGATACTGCTAGAGTGAAATTTGTGGGGGGGCATGGTGGAAGAGGATGTGTAAGCTTTAGGAAGGAGAAATATGTTCCAAAGGGTGGACCAGATGGTGGAGACGGTGGACGAGGCGCGAACATATATCTTGTTGCTAGCAGAGAAGTAAGCGATCTGTCCTTTTTTAAATCCAATCAAGAGTTTAGGGGAAAGAACGGAGAACCTGGATCTTCCAAAAAAATGCATGGGAAAGATGCTCAAGATTTATACATTAATGTGCCTATTGGAACATTGGTTAGAGACCTGGATACAAACGAAATCATATGCGATCTTGATTATAATGGAAAAGTTTTTTTGGTTGCAAAGGGTGGAAAAGGAGGATTGGGTAATTCTAACTTTGCCACGCCTACGAACAGAGTTCCCCATTATGCTCAAGATGGAGAACCTGGTGAGGAAAAAAACGTTTTACTAGAATTAAAAATTATTGCAGACGCCTCTTTAATAGGATTTCCTAATGCTGGTAAGTCTTCGCTTTTAAATGCTTTGACGAATGCCAAAGCAATTGTGGGTGAATACTCTTTTACAACTATAAAACCAGTTCTTGGAGTATTATCAAACGATGAAAAGTCAATAGTTTTGGCTGATATTCCTGGAATTATTGAAGGGGCAAGCAAAGGTAAAGGTTTGGGAAATATATTCTTAAGACACATAGAGCGTTCTAATTTTCTTATATTTGTTCTAGATGCAAGTTTGGATCCAATAAAGTATTATAATATAATTATAAAAGAACTAGAGCAGTATAATAAGAATTTGTTACAAAAAAAGAGAATAATTTTGCTAAATAAACGCGATTTAATCGATAAAAACACAGAAAATAAACTTTTAATTTATTTTAAAGGACTAAACGAGCAGGTTTATTCTATAAGTACTTTTGATAAGACTAGTATTGAGGCTTTAAAGAATATAATTTTAGAATCTGTTTCTGAATCAAAAATTCTTGTTTAAAAATTTTTATCCGTGAGGAAGATGCTTTATAGGGGCAAAGTTTAAATGAATATGAGAATTGTTTTGAAAATTGGTACATCCTCGATAATTAGACAAAACTCTATTAATGAAGAATTCATCGATATGATTGCTGAAGGCGTGTCACTAAATATTAAAAAAGGGCTCAAATTTGTCCTTGTTTCGTCAGGGGCAATAGGCCTTGGAAAATTTTATACTAATATAAAAAATCCAAAATCAATTCCTGAAAAGCAGGCTGCAGCTTCCGTAGGGCAACTTTATTTGATGAACGCCTACAAAAAGGCTTTTGATAAGAGGAATATTCAATGTGCACAGCTTTTGTTTACGGCTACGGATTTATCTAATCGTGAAAGATTTCTAAATATCCAGAATACTTTTAAGGTCTTATTAAAGTCAAATATTATACCCATTATAAATGAAAACGATACTGTTGCCGTAGAAGAGATAAAAATAGGAGATAACGATACGCTTTCTGCTCTTGTTTCCTTATTGGTTAAAGCGAATATCCTTACTATCTTTACTGACGTTGATGGGCTTTATATGAATAAAGATGATCCAAGTACCCTTATCAAGAAAGTTAAAAAAATTGACAGCGAACTTTTTAATATTGCTGGTCAAACAAATTCAAAATTTGGTACTGGCGGGATGTATACAAAACTTAAGGCAGCACAGATAGCAACTGATGCGGGGATTTCTGTATACATTATTTCTAATAAAAAAATAAAAGAATTTTTCAATATGGTAGATAAGGTTATTAATATAGGCACGTTTTTTGAGCCATCTACAAAGAGTTCGCAAAAGATGTCATGGTTAAAACACAATAGTAGAACTAAGGGTAAAATTGTGATTGATCAGGGAGCAAAGGAGGCCCTCTTTAAAAATAAAAGTCTTTTGCCATCGGGCGTTATTGATGTTGTTGGCAATTTTAAAAGGGCTGATATTATTGAAATTTCTGATCAATCTGGTAATATTGTTGCGAAAGGGTTAACCAATTATTCGTCTAATGAAATTTTAAGAATAAAGGGGTCTAATACTAGGAATATTTATGGTATTCTGGGTTATAAATTTTCTGATGAGATAGTTCACAAAGATTATATGATAATTATCTAAATGTCTAGGGGAGGTTTAATAATTATGGAGACTGGTGAAATTAAAGAATATGTGGAAAAATTGTGTAGAGAGGGAAAGGAATCAACTTACAACATTGCATCTTTAGATACAAACACTAAAAATAATTTTTTAAACATTTTGTCAAAAAAGTTAATTGAAAGCGAAAAGAACATTATAAGCGCTAACGCTTCAGATATAGAAGCTGCCAGACAGAGGGGAATATCTTCTAGCTTAATTGATAGAATGCTTTTGGATCACAAAAGAATTGTGCAGATGGCTGAAGGCTGCAAAAAGGTTTCCTATCTTCCAGATCCTATTGGAAGCGTAATATTTGGTGTGAAAAGACCAAATGGACTTGAAATTTATTGTAAAAGAGTGCCTCTTGGATGTATAGGAGTAATATATGAGGCAAGACCAAATGTAACTATTGAGATCACAACCCTTGCTATTAAATCTGGAAATGCAGTAATTTTGAAAGGTGGTAGTGAAGTTATAAGTACAAACAAAGTACTTGTAGAGCTTATTAAAGAATCGCTAAAAGAGGCAGAGATAGATGAAAGAGCAGTTCAATTTATAGAAACTACTGATAGATCTGCAGTGGATGTACTTTTAAAACAAAGAGGATTTATAGATGTAATTATTCCAAGAGGTTCAGAAGGCTTAATTAAACATGTTGTTGAGAATTCTTATATCCCAGTGATTGAAACTGGTATAGGTAATTGTCACTTATATATAGACGAGTCAGCTAACGTTGAAATGGCTTTAAAAATAGCGATAAACGCCAAGACGCAAAGACCATCTGTATGTAATTCTATTGAGAAGGTTCTTATTCATAAAAATATAGCATCGAATATACTTGTGCCTCTGGTTATGGAGTTTAAAAAAAGAGATGTACAAATAAGAGGATGTCAGCAAACTCTGAAATACGTAAAGGACGCGATTTTAGCTACTGAAGAAGATTGGTATAAAGAATATCACGATTTAATTGTTGCTATTAAGATAGTTAAAGATTTAAGAGAAGCTATAAGCCATATTAACAAATATGGTTCTAAACATTCTGAAGCCATAGTCTCAGAAAACTATTCAAGCATTAGAAGATTCCTGAGAGATGTTGATGCTAGTGCGGTTTATGCTAACGCATCAACGAGGTTTACAGATGGTGGTGAATTTGGATTTGGTGCAGAAGTAGGGATAAGTACTCAAAAACTTCATGTAAGAGGACCTATGGGTCTTGAGGCACTAACTACAATGAAATACGTTATATTTGGAAATGGTCAAATTAGAACATAGAATAGCTATTTTAGGTGGTACTTTCGATCCAGTTCATATTGGCCACTTAAAATTAGGGCAAAGTGCGCTTAGCATTCTTGACCCAGATATTTTTTTTTGGATCCCTGCTAAGAGATCTCCTTTAAAAAATAAGATTTATGGTAGCGATTTTCACCGATGGTGTATGCTTTATGAGTGCATAAAAAATGAGAAAAGGTATATACTAAGCGATTTGGAATTAATTAGAAAAGAACCTTCTTACACTTATCTTACTCTAATAGATATCAAGAAAAAATATTCTGATTCACAACTGTATTTTGTTATGGGTTTGGACACTGCACTTTCTTTACCAAAATGGTATAAAATTGATGATATATTGAAAATTTGTAAGTTTGCGGTTTTCAAAAGAAATGTCGGTAAAGATAAATCAATTGAAAAGTTACCTGAAAGAATTTTTCGTAATATAGATTTCTTTGAAGTTGACATACCCGATGTTTCATCAAATCTAATTAGAAAGAAAATAGCGTTAAATGAGAACTTATCTGAGTTTCTTGATCCTTCTACTATAGAATATATTAAAAGATTTAACTTATATAAATAATTTAGATTCACTTAATGAGGTATTTGTGGATTATATAAAAATTAGAGGTGCAAAGGAAAACAATCTAAAGAATGTGAATTTAGATATTCCAAGAAACAAATTTGTTGTTTTTACAGGAGTGTCAGGATCTGGAAAGTCGTCTCTTGCTTTTGACACGCTTTACGCAGAAGGACAAAGAAGATATGCTGAGTCTTTGTCAGTTTATGCCAGACAATTTCTAGGGCAGTTGAAAAAGCCACAGGTCGAATCTATTGAGGGACTTTCTCCTGCAGTTTCTATAGATCAAAGGGGTATGACACACAATCCTCGATCTACTGTGGGAACTCTTACAGAGATATATGATTATTTTAGACTGCTTTTTGCAAGAATTGGGGTAGCATATTGCCCAAATTGCAATATTCCTATAAAGGCAACTTCTTTAGATGAGATAGTTAGTGATTTATACAAAAAATATCCAGAGGAATTAATAATGATAACTTCAGTTCTAATTGATGGAAGAAAGGGTGAGTTTAAAGACTTAATTAATAGATATAGAAAACAGGGCTTTTTTAAGATGATAATTGATTCAAAGACTTATGATATTTCTGAAGAAGATGTTACTTTAGATAAGAATAAAAAACACACTATAATTTTAGTAATTGATGAAGTAACGCTTAGCAGTGATAAAACAAAAAGATTAAGCGAAGCTGTTAGGTTAGCTTTGGAAGTTGGAAATGGTGTAATCAGAGTCCAGAGAAAAGATGGTCAATTTGATTTGTATAGTGAAAAACTATCCTGCCCAAAATGTGGTTTTAGCCTTGTAGAATTGAGTCCAAGACTTTTCTCTTTTAACAGCCCGTATGGAGCCTGTCCAGCGTGTAATGGGTTGGGATTTGTAGAAGAATTAGATCCTGATAAGGTTTTTGATATGAATTTGTCTCTACAAGAAGGGGCTGTAAGAGTCTTTAGAGGGAGATATAATCAATATTACTTATATAATTTGTTAAGTTTTGCTAGATCACATGGCATAAGTATTAGTAAACCTGTAAAAACGCTAAGTCCTGAAGAAATAAATCTTCTTTTATTTGGAGACATTTCTGATATAGAAAAGGATAACTCTTTTGAAGGTATAGCAAAATATATTGAAAGAAAACGTTCAGAGTCGTTTAATGAATCGTGGGATGAGTTTAAGGACTTTTTTATAATGAGAACTTGTAGTTCATGCAATGGCACAAGGTTAAGAAAGGAAGCACTTAGCGTATACATAAATAAGATGAACATTGCTGATCTGTTAAAGCTCGTTCCAGAAAATATTTTGGCATTTATTGAAGACTATGAGAACAATATTTATGAGTACGAAGCGCATGCTCGTGAAAAAGAAGAGATTTCAAGACCTATTTTTAAAGAAATAAGAAAGAGACTTCAATATCTTCTTGATCTTGGTTTAGATTATCTAACTTTGGACAGAGCTACTATGACGCTTTCTGGAGGGGAAGTGCAAAGATTAAGACTAGCTACTCAAATTGGTTCTGGTCTGGTGGGGGTTCTTTATGTACTTGATGAGCCAAGTATTGGACTTCATCCAAGAGACATATCGAGATTGGTAGATAGCTTGAGAAACCTTTCGCTTATTGGCAATACTGTTATAGTAGTAGAACATGATAAGGAAACTATTGAGGCAGCAGATTTTGTAGTAGATATGGGGCCATTTGCAGGAGAAAGAGGTGGAGAGGTAGTTTATTCAGGTGATATAAAGGGGTTGTACGAATCGAATACTTTGACAGGCAAATATCTTTCAGGGAAGTTAAAGATAGTAGAAAATACTTGTAGAAGAAAGACAGATAGTTTTCTAAAAATATGGGGTGCAAGTCAGTTTAATTTAAAGAACATTGATATAACCTTGCCATTGAAGACATTTTGTACTATAACAGGTGTTTCTGGTTCTGGGAAAAGTACTCTTTTATATGAAATTTTGTACAAAGGGATAAAGAAAGAAAAAGGTTTTAGGGAATTGCCAGGCCAATATAAATCAATTGAGGGCGTTGAAAAAATTGATAGAGTTCTTTTGATGGATCAATCTCCTATTGGAAGAACTCCGAGATCCAATCCTGCAACATATACTGGTGTACTGGATGACATAAGGAACCTGTTTGCTCAACTCCCCGAATCTAAAAGATTAGGCTTTAAACCTGGACATTTTAGTTTTAACGTAAAGGGCGGAAGGTGTGAAGCTTGTAGAGGTGAAGGTTTCAAAAAAATTCAGATGCTTTTTTTGCCGGACGTATACGTTCCTTGCGACGTTTGTAATGGTACAAGATATCAAAAAGATACTTTAAAAGTTGAGTTTAAAAGGAAAAATATATCTGAAGTTTTGAATATGAGCGTAGATGAAGCAAAGGAATTTTTTTCTGCTCAGCCAGCAATATTTAGAAAACTATCTGTTTTGAGCGATATTGGGCTTGGTTATATAAGATTGGGTCAAAGTGCAACAACTCTTTCTGGTGGGGAATCACAAAGACTAAAGCTTGCGTACGAACTTACAAAAAAGTTTAGGGGTCATACTTTATATTTGCTTGATGAACCTACTACAGGACTCCATTTTGATGATATAAAAAAGCTGATTAATGTTTTACAAAGATTAGTTGATAGAGGAGACTCTGTGATTGTTGTTGAACACAACCTCGATGTAGTTTATGCTAGTGATATGGTAATTGATTTAGGTCCTGAAGGCGGAGATAAGGGTGGACAAATAGTGGCTTTTGGCACTCCAGAAGAAATAATGGAAGCAAAGAACTCCTTTACGGGTAAATACCTTAAAGAATGGTTTGATAGATCTTGACAGGTTTTACTCATTTGGTAGTTGGAGGTGGGAGCATAGTTGCTATATATGTTAATCATCCTGAATGGATGAAGAACTTCAATGAAATTGGAGTTTTTTTGGGCAGTTTTTTGGGTTCATTATTTCCAGACGTTGATTTGCCTACTTCGAAGATATCTACTTTGGTGAAAAATCCTTTTTTTAGCATCTTCTTCTCGCATAGAGGTTTTTGGCACTCTTTGTCTGCAGTAATTATAGTAGACTTTTTGTTTACTTTTCTGTTAAGATTTCTAATGAATATAGATTTTAATTTTTTTGTAAGCTTTATAATTTTTTTTAGTATGTGTTATCTGCTTCATATCTTTTTTGATATGATAGGTAGTAAAGGTGTTAAGCTTTTTTATCCCTTTTGTAAAAGAAATTTCTCTTTTCCGTTTACGAAGTGGTTTAAAAATAAAACCCCTTTGGAGTTTTTGATTCTTTTGATATATTTATTAATTGTTTTTGAAGGATTGAGGTGAAATTTTGCTAGAGAAATTCTTTAATGTTAAAAAAAAGGAGATACCAGGAGGTCTTTGGACAAAATGTCCGAATTGCAATAATGCAATATATACTCGCGAATTAAACGATAATCTTAAAGTTTGTCATCATTGCAATTATCACTTTAGATTAAGCGTTCAAGAGAGAATAGACATTACGTTTGATAGTTTTGAAGAAATGTTCTCAGGGATTCTTCCAGTAGACAGTCTTAATTTTGTGGATACGATGCCATATTCCGAAAGACTTAAAGAGGCTCAATCTAAAACTCTCAAAGAAGAGGCAATAATAGTTGGAGAAGGTACAATTGGGGATAGAAGGATGGCTGTAGGGATTTTGGACTTTGACTTTATTGGCGGAAGTATGGGATCTGTTGTAGGAGAAAAGATATTTAGAATTACTAACTATGCTAGAGAAAAAAAATTAGCACTTGTGTTATTTAGTTCGTCTGGGGGAGCGAGAATGCAAGAAGGAATGCTTTCCCTTATGCAAATGGCAAAAACTGCAATGGCTATTGGAAAATACAAGGAGAATAAAGGACTTTATATTTCCGTACTACTTCATCCAACGACAGGAGGCGTTTCTGCAAGTTTTGCTATGCTGGGAGATGTGATTATTGCTGAGCCTGGCGCCTTGATAGGTTTTGCTGGGCCAAGAGTTATAGAGCAGACAATAAGACAAAAATTACCACAAGGATTCCAAAGGTCAGAATATCTTTTAGAACATGGTATGATAGATGCTGTCATCGAAAGAAAAACTATCAAAGAGACATTAAAAAAGTTGGTGATCTGGCATGGCTATTGATAAAAAAGACCAATATATTGATTTTGAAAAGCCAATAATAGACCTTTATAACAAAATTGAAGAGTTAAAAAGAGTATCTGCTGAAACTGGTGTAGATATGACAGGAGAGATAGAATCGCTTCAAAAAAGAGTGGAGAACTTGTATAAGATTACTATGAAAGATCTAACTCCTTATCAAAGGCTTCAGATAGCTAGACATCCAAAAAGACCAAGTACCCTGGATTTTATAAAAGGAATTTTTGATGACTACTTTGAGATGAAGGGAGATAGATTGTACCGCGATGATCCTTCAATAATAGGTGGAGTTGCAAGGTTTTCTGATTTGAGCGTAGTTTTTATTGGGCATCAAAAAGGAAGTGATACCAAAAGCAATGTGTATAGAAATTTTGGAATGCCTCATCCAGAAGGTTACAGAAAGGCTATGAGGTTAATGAGACATGCCCAAAAATTTAATCTGCCTTTGGTCACGTTTATAGATACCCCAGGCGCATATCCAGGTATAGAGGCTGAAGAAAGAGGGCAGTCTAATGCGATAGCTGAGTCTATTTGTCTTATGAGTTCTCTTTCTATTCCATCTTTGGCAATTGTTATTGGAGAAGGTGGATCTGGCGGGGCTTTAGCAATCTCTGTGGCTGACAGAATAGCAATGCTTGAAAACTCTGTATACTCTGTTATATCGCCAGAAGGTTGTGCATCTATACTTTTTAGAGATGCAAAATTTGCTGACGAAGCAGCAAAAGCTCTTAAAATGACATCCTATGATTTACTTTCATTAGGAATAATTGACGAGATAATTGAAGAGCCACTTGGCGGGGCACATAGAGATATAGATCTAACTATAGAAAAGACTAAGGAATGTATAGCAAGAAATATTTCTAATCTTTTAAGCTTAAACGAAGAGGAAAGAAAAGCTGGAAAGTGGAACAAGTATGCAAGCATTGGTAAATACACTGATTTAAATTCTTGAAAAAGTTATGAGTATGGAGTGGTTAACTCTTTGTTTTTTAGGATATAGATAATAATACTTACAAGAAAAATAAGCCAGATAAATTCAAGGAAAAAGAAGCTTAAATTTTGAGATTTTCCCAAAGCTGCTGCCCTTAAGCCGTTTGAACATGGAGTAATAGGGAGTAGGCTTATAATCAGGCTTATGGGATAGGGCAATAAACTTGTATTAAAAAAGGTGCCACCTAAAAAAGCCATAGGTGTTATAAAAAAGGAATTAAGGCGGTTCATTGTTTCGTGAGATGAGGCTATAAGTCCGGCTACTACTCCCATGGAAGAAAAAATAAGAAGGCAAAAAATTAGGTGAACTACAAATATAGCGTTCCACAAAAAAGGATTTGCGCCGTAAAAAAAGGATACAAATATCAGAGAGATACAGGCCAATATCCCCCTAATTAAACCTGTAATAATTTTTGCAACGGCGATGCTTGATGTTTTAATAGGGGCTATTAAGAGTTCTTCAAAGGTTTTGGTATATATTCTTGAAATAGTTATTGAAGGTCCAGAACCATTAAATGAAGACGTCATAGCCGTAAGAGATAAAATGCCTGGTAGAACAAAGTTAAGATATGACCCTTCTGAAGTGTGAATTTGCGAACCCAAACCCCAGCCAAAAGCTGTAAGATATAGAATTGGCCCCATCAAGTTAGAACCAATTAGTATTATGAGTCTTCTTTTTAACACTATTAAATCTCTTAGGACTATGGGAAACACTTCTCTAAAGAGTTGCAATAATTTTCACCTCCATTTCCTGTCAGCGTAACGAAAACATCTTCTAAATTTGTTTCCCTGATAAGAATAGAATCTAAATTTATTAGATTTGCGCTAAAATCTTTTGCCTCTTGACTAGTGTTAAAAAATTTATATGTTGTTTTGCCGTTTTCTTGATATTCTAATGTAATTCTACCCAATCTATTTATTAAAGCATTTGGAGTTTCTTCGATAAGTTTCTTCCCTTTATTTATTATCAAGACGAGATCTGAGAGCATTTGAGCTTCTTCAATGTAGTGAGTAGTTAAAATTATCGTTTTGCCGGAAAATTTAAGTTGCTTTATGCCTTCCCAGATAGCTCTTCTGGTAAAAGTGTCTAGCCCAACAGTTGGTTCGTCTAAAAATATAATTTTTGGGTTGTGCAAAAGTGCTCTAATAATAGAAAGCTTTCTCCTTTCTCCACCTGAGAGTTTATTTGCAAACCTGTCTTTTTTGTCAATCATATCCATAGCTTCTAAAAGTTGGATTGCTCTTTCTTCAAATATTGATTTTTTCATTTTATGAAGCATAGAATGAATTAAAAGATTTTCCCATACAGTAAGTTCTGAGTCGACGTTTGTGTGCTGTTGAACCACGCCGATAATATTTTTTATTTCTTGGGGTTTTTTGTCTAAATCAATATTAAAAAAATAGATTTGACCTCTATCTTTTTTTAATAGCGTATTGAGAATTCTTATGGTAGTGGTTTTGCCAGCACCATTAGGCCCTAAAAAGCAAAAGACTTGACCTTCTTCTACTTCAAAGGTTAAGTTATCTACAGCAATGACATTAGTTTTTGATTTATAGGACTTTGTTAATCCAAAAACGCGTATAGCTTTCATCTTTTCTCCTGAAGAAAGTTAATTGTTAGTGCGGTTCTTTTGCCAGTATTCATAAAGAGATTTGGAAATAGCAGTAAGAGGAATGGATAAAAGCATTCCAGGAATAGAACCAAGTGCTGCTGCAATAGTAAGCACAATTATTACTAGAGATGGCGGTACGTCAATACTTTTGCTCATTATATTTGGTGCTATTATTACTCCCTCAAGTTGATGAAGTACAATATAGAAAATAAGTACTATGAAAGCTTTCAAGGGCGAAATTGCTATTGAAATTATAAGAGCGGGAATTGATGCAAGCATCGGCCCCAAATAAGGGATAAATTCTAAAATAGCTGCTAGAAAGCCAAGAAGAAGAAAATATTCGATGCCTAAAAAAAATAATCCAAGGCCTGTCAAAAATCCAATAATAACGGATAAAATTAACTGTCCTTTAACGTAAGCCCTTATACCGTGCGTAAGACAAGAGCCTATTTCTGTAATAAGAGTTCTTTTGCTTTGTGGAAATATTTCTAAAATGCCCTTAGCAAGAATAGGTAGATCTTTCATAAAAAACAAGGTCAAAATGGGAAAAACCAACCAAGATATGGCTTTATTTATTAAATCAAATGTTGATGCACCCACAACGTTTAGCACGTTGCCAATCCATTCTTGAAAGTGATCTCTTAATTTTTGGAGAATCAGATTTAACCAGATATAGTGTCCGGGATTTATTTGTAAATTGGCAAGAAAATTTTGAAATGCATCATCAAAATTTTTAAGATATTCTGGGAAAGATGCAACTAACTTTTGAATTTCGAAATTTAAAATGGGCGCAGTAAGCAAGTAAATAATGACCATAAACGAAATTACCGAAAAAAACACTATTAAAGATCCAAAAAATCTTGGAATTTTCTTTTTTTCAAGAAAGTCTACTGGAGGAGATAGAACTATAGCAAAAATAAGAGCAAGAAGCACCTGGATAATAAAGTCTTTGAACACAAACAAGAAAATTGTTATAGCTATCAAAAGATATATTGGTAAAAAATTTAAAAAAGATTTATTCATAGGTATAAATTTGTTTGAAATACCACAAAATATATTGAAATAAAAAAATTATTATAATTAATTACTATTTCCCAGTACAAATTTGTTAACTCTTTCTATATCTGATTTGGAACCGATTATAATTATTTTATCAGATTCTTTTAGTGTAAATTCTTCGTTATAGGACACTTGTTATATTTTTCAATACAAAAAGTTAAAGGAATCAAGGATGGGACGTCTAAAAATAATCTTAATTCTTCCCAGGATTTAAAGGTTTTACCATTTAGTATTGAATTTGGCTTGACAGTTAATTCCTCCATGAAAATGTCGATATTTTCGTCTCTTAGAATATCAAGAAATTCTACAACTCCTGGACTTAGAATAAAGTTTACAATTCTTCTTGCGCCAAAGGTATGTGGAGATATTACTTCATCTGCGCCAGCAAGGTGTAGTTTTGATATCCATTCTGCGTTACTGGCTCTGCTTATAACTAATATCTTTGGATTTAGTTTTTTTGCGGAAAGACTTATAAAGCCATTATCTGGCTCTGATGAGGTAATTGCTATTATTGATTTTGCTGCTTTTACCCCAGCTTTTATTAACATTTCATCATTTGTGGCATTGCCTTCAATAGCGATAAACCCGTCTTTTTTTGCAAGTTCACATGTTTGAGGGTTATTCTCTATTATTACTACTTCCTTTTTGTTTTTTCTCAGTTCCCTTGCAACAACAGAACCCATTCTGCCATAGCCGCATATTATAATATGATCCTTAAGAGTTTTTAACTTGTTTTCCATCTTTATTTTCTCTCTTTCTTCGAGATATGAACCAAAAATATAATCTATTATTCTTGAAATAGCAAACGCAAAAGTTCCAAAACTTGATAATATTAATACTATGCTAAATAGCATTCCTGTATTGTCAAGAGGTTTTACTTCTTCGTACCCAACTGTTGTTATTGTTATAACGGTCATAAAGAGTGCTTCGATCGGAGTGTAGTGTTCTAAAAACATATAACCAAATGTTCCAATAAATATGATAAAAACTACTAGAAAAATTTCTCGTTTTATATGAGCTAAGATTAATTTAATCATTGTGAGACATTATGTTCTCAAATATATCTGACAACGTTTTTTGTCTAATTATCTAAAAGAGTAGCCTGAAAGGCTTCTTGAACTTCTTTAATATAAAGTATTTCAAGGTTTTTTAGTACATTTTTTGGAATTTCTGCAACGTCTTTTTTGTTTTTTTCAGGAATTAGAACTTTTTTAATACCTGCTCTGTGGGCTGCAAGAAGCTTTTCTCTAATCCCTCCTATTGGCAAAACCTGTCCTCTGAGCGTTATTTCTCCTGTCATCGCAACGTTTTTACTTGCTTTTTTGCCAGTTAGAGCTGAAACCATTGAAGTAGCAATTGCAACTCCTGCAGATGGGCCATCCTTTGGTATTGCTCCTTCTGGCACGTGAATGTGCATGTCATTTTTGCTGAGAATTTCCTCAGAAACATTTAACGTTTTTGCATTAGATTTAATGTAGCTAAGTGCTGCTTGAGCTGATTCTTTCATAACGTCACCTAGTTGACCTGTTAAGGTTAATTGTCCTTTACCAGGATATATTAGCGTTTCGATAAACAAGATGTCTCCTCCACTAGGTGTCCATGCAAGCCCTGTTACCACACCTACCCTGTCTACTTCATCTGCCATACCATAGCTATACTTTGCTACCCCTAAATATTTTTCTAGATTTTTGACTGTAAAAGTTACACTCTTTGCCTTATTAGTAGCGATTAATTTGGCTGCTTTTCTGCATAAAGAAGCGATATTTCGCTCTAAATTCCTTACTCCTGCTTCATGTGTATATTCTCGTATAATTTTTGTAATTACATCTTTGTTAATTTTAACTTTTTCTTTATTTAAACCGTGAAATTTCAATTGTTTGGGCAAAAGATGTCTTATAGCAATTTCTATTTTTTCATCTTCTGTATATCCTGGTATTTCTATTATCTCCATTCTATCCCTTAAAGGTTCTGGGATAGGATCAATTAGGTTTGCAGTAGTTATAAACATAACGTTTGAAAGATCAAAAGGAACCTCTAAATAGTGGTCGGTAAATGAGTGATTTTGCTCTGGATCCAGGACTTCGAGTAGGGCACTTGTTGGATCGCCTCTAAAATCAGTGCCTACTTTGTCTATTTCGTCCATCATAAATACTGGATTATTCGTTTGTACCTGAGAGATACTCTGAATAATTCTGCCTGGCAATGCTCCTACATATGTTTTTCTATGTCCTCTAATTTCTGCTTCGTCTCTCATGCCACCCAGAGCAATTCTTATGAATTTTCTGTTTAATGCTGCTGCGATTGATTTTCCTAGAGAAGTTTTTCCCACTCCAGGGGGTCCTACAAAACAAAGAATTGGTCCTTTAAGGCTTTTTGTTAGCTTTCTTATAGCTAAAAATTCTATTATTCTCTCTTTTACCTTCTTAAGACCATAATGTTCTCTTTCTAAGATTTTTTCTGCTTTTATTATGTCAAGGTTATCTTTAGATTTTTTTGACCACGGGAGATTTATGACCCAATCTAGATAAGTTCTAATTACTGGAACTTCTGCGGAAGTAGAAGGCATTTTTTCAAGTCTGGAGATTTCCTTGTAAACCTTTTTTTCTACTTCTGGAGGCATTTTTGCTTCTTTAACTTTGTTTTTAAGATCTTCTAGTTCTACTTGTTTTTCTTCAGCTTCTCCAAGTTCTTTCTGTATTGCTTTTATTTGTTCTCTAAGATAAAACTCCTTTTGATGTTTTTCCATTTCCTGATTTATTTGATTTTTGATTCTAGATTCTACTTCTAGAATAGAAATTTCTTTCTGGACATATTTAAGTAACTTTTTTAATTTTTCTTTTAAGTCAGTTGTTTCAAGAATAAGTTGTTTTTCTTCTGTGCTATTTATGAGATGAGTGGCTATGTATTCAGATAGTCTTGATGGTTCACTTATATTATATATAGCTATTACAGCTTCGCTTGGAATATTTTTTCCAAGTTTTGTGGCCTCTTCAAATTTGCTGATAAGGATTCTTACCATTGCTTCAATTTCTGGGTCTTTTGAATCTTCTTCCTCTAATTTTTCAAATTCAACAAGGAAAAAAGGATCGGTTTGTTTAAATGATAGAATTTTTGCTCTATCAGTTCCTTGCACAACTATTCTTGCATGACCATCAGGCAATTTTAATATTTGAAGTATGTTTGCTATTACCCCAACTTGATACAGGCCTTCTACTTCGGCCTCTTCATCAGGTTTTTTTTGAGAAACTACTAAAACGTGTTTTTCATACTTTAGCATTGCCTCTTCAAGTGCTTTGAGAGATTTATCTCTTCCTATAAAAAGAGGTACTACCATATGAGGAAAAATTACCGTATCCTTTAAAGGTATAAGAGGTAACTCCCTA
The DNA here is from genome assembly GCF_000212395.1 of Thermodesulfobium narugense DSM 14796. NCBI lineage: Bacteria > Pseudomonadati > Thermodesulfobiota > Thermodesulfobiia > Thermodesulfobiales > Thermodesulfobiaceae > Thermodesulfobium > Thermodesulfobium narugense. The sequence goes on along the minus strand of NC_015499.1, from coordinate 1,396,386 downwards.
TAGGGCAATTCTTTTACTTCGTTTTGATTTTCTTTTATATCCTTTGTATCTTTATCCACACTGCTTCCTCTCTTCCAGATTTTTAGTTTAAAGACTCTATAATACTATTTTAGATTATATAACAATTTTTTAATAAATCTAAAACTTAATAGAGTGGATATAAGGGCTAAGTGTTCCCCAAATAATGACGTCTACTAGTGATAAACATAGGCTTATGAAAAAAGACTTTGATGTTGAACAATTTGTTATATCCCTAATACCAATTGCTTGAGTAAAAAATATATAAATTTTCAAAATTTCCCAACTATAGGGTATAAAGCTAATAAATAATGGTGCACATGTAATAGCAATTAGTCTTATGAACAAATCACTTGGGAAAGATACCCTAATAAGCGTGTAGACCAAAAACTGTGATGCTAAAATTTTAAAAAATATTATTATAGCTTCTGTGAAGCTTAAGAGTACTGCTATTAATAAAAAATTTGCCTTGAAGCTTAGAGAAAAAATGTATCCGATTAGAAAATTTAAGGTATATAAGCTTATATAAATTAAGGCTAAACTGTTGTTTTTTTTATCGAAAACAAACTCCTTATAGATATTTTTTGCCAGGACAATTGAATATAATAAAGTTTTTAATGGTTTGAATTTATTAATATTATTAATATATTTTGAATATTTTTCTTCATGTTTTTTTGCCCAATTTGAAAGTAGTAATTGAAAGGCCCACGCAGGACCTCCAATTGGTGTAGAAAGTTTGAAATCATCGTTTTTGATGTTATTTGATTCATTTATTATGTCTTTCGGGGCCGTTATTAATGGACTGCCACAATTTCTACAAAACTTTGCATCAGCAAAATTTATCGTATTGCATTTTTTACAAACTTTTTTTCTTAACATCCTCTCTCCTTTAATTTTGTTATAATGATAATAAGAATTAATTTAATTGGAGGTAAACTTGAAAATTTTTCATTGTATGTGTGGTTATGAATACAATCCAAATTTTGGCGATCTTGAAAACGGTATTCCTCCTGGCACCCCATTTGAAGACTTGACTCAAGATTGGAAATGTCCATGGTGTGATGCAGCGAAAGATACATTTAAAGAGGGTAAGAACGAAGAAGATTACCAGGGCAAAATTTAAATATCTAAAATCTTTTCTATAAATTTTACATCAAAGAGCCAATTAAGAGTTCCAGAATGAGGATTTGTGGGATCTATTGTGATGCTTAAACATGAACACTTCTTAAATGGTACTATTGAACCTGTAAGGCTTTTAACCCAGTCTGTAAGTGTGGGTTGATGCCCTACGCATATTAATTTTACGTTCTCGTTTATATTTTTTATATCGTGCAAAAATTTTATAAAATCACTTTCCCAAAGAGAATCCATTTCTTTTAGATTTTCACATTTTAAAGCTTCTGCTATTATTTTTGATGTTTGGAATGCTCTTTGAGCAGGGCTAGTCCAGATTTCAACAGTTTCGTTGTTAAAAATTTTTTTTAGGCCTTTTGCAATTTTTTTTGCTTTTTTAATACCCTTTGGGGTTAGTTTTCTGTCAAAATCTTTCTGTTCTATGCCAATGGTTTCAGCGTTGCTGTGCCTTACAAAAACTATTTCCATAAAAAGATCCTCCAAAATTCGAAAAGAAGAAGTTAATTTATTTTAACACTTAAAAGAAAATTTGGAGTCTTTACTGAATATAATGTTTTGTGATAAACTTTTCTAGCCGATTGTTCGGTAAATTCGCACGCCAATTTTTTTTTTCTTTTGGCGGAGGTATATTTAAGGAGGTTGTAGTGTCAATAATTTCTATGAAACAGCTTTTAGAAGCAGGGGTGCATTTTGGACACCAAACGCGAAGGTGGAATCCTAAAATGAAACCTTACATCTTTACTGCAAGAAATGGGATCTATATTATTGATCTCCAAAAAACTCTTCGTTGTTTTGAAGTAGCTTATGATTTTGCTAGGAAAATTGCTTCTGAAGGCGAAGAAATTTTGTTTGTTGGGACTAAAAGACAGGCTCAAGATGCTATTAAGGAAGAGGCCATAAGGTGTGGATCGCCTTATGTAAATACTAGATGGCTTGGTGGTACACTCACAAATTTTGTAACAATTACGAGCAGAATTGCAAGATTGAAAGAATTAGAAGAGCTTCAGTCAAGCGGAAGAATAGATTTATATCCTATAAAAGAAGCTATGAAATTGAAAAAGGAACTTGCTAAGCTTCAAAGCAGTCTTGGAGGCATGAAAAATATGAACAGATTGCCTGGAGCTCTATTTGTAGCCGATATAAAGAAGGATCAAATAGCAGTTCTTGAAGCAAGAAAGCTTGGTATACCTGTTATAGGTATAGTAGATACCAATTGTGACCCCGATTTAGTTGACTGTATAATTCCAGCTAATGATGATGCAATTAGGGCTATAAAGCTTATTGCTGGGAAGATTGCTGATGCAATTATAGAAGCAAAACAAGGACAAGATGCTATTGAAATATCTGAAAGTAAAGAATTCCAGGAAAGTACTGAAGAAGCAGTATAAATATTATAAATACTAATTTGAAATTTATATAACAAATTATTTTTAAGGAGTAGATATAAAGTGGAAATAAAAAGTGAAATTGTTAAAGAATTAAGAGAGAGAACTGGAGCAGGAATTATGGACTGCAAAAAAGCTTTACAGGAATGTTCATGTGATATGGAGAAAGCAATAAAATACTTGCGAGAAAAAGGGCTTGCGAAGGCTGCTAAAAGGGCTGGCAAAGAAGCAAAAGAAGGGATAATTGAAGCTTATATTCATCAAAATAAAAAAATTGGAGTACTTTTGGAGCTTAATTGCGAGACTGATTTTGTTGCAAGAACAGATGAATTTTTGAATCTCGCACATGATATTGCCCTTCAGATTGCAGCGTCTAATCCCATTTATATTTCTAAAGAACACGTTTCAGAAGAAGTACTCAATTCTGAAAAAGAAATTCTTAGAAATCAGGCAAGGCAGGAAGGCAAACCAGAAAATATGATTGATAAAATTGTAGAAGGCAGGATTAATAAATTTTATGAAGAGGTTTGTCTTTTAGAACAACCCTTTGTGAAAGACCCTTCTATTAAGATTTCTGATTTGATAAACCAGATGATTGCTAAAGTGGGGGAAAATATTGTTGTAAGGAGATTTACTCGTTTTTCTTTAGGAGAGAGCGTATAAAAACTTATCAGGAGGGGGTCTTATGAGTTCTAGAAGAGTTTTATTGAAATTAAGCGGTGAAGCGCTAATGGGTAAAAAGGGATACGGCCTTGATTCTGAAGTCTTGACCGATTTGGCAAGGCAAATTTATAACGTCTCTAATGAGGATATACAAATTGCTATAGTTGTGGGAGGGGGGAATATTTTTAGAGGGTTATCGGGAGTAGCTCTTGGTATGGATAGAGCTACGGCAGATCATATGGGAATGCTTGCTACTGTAATTAATGCGCTTGCTCTGCAGGATGCTCTTGAGAGAAGAGGGGTTCAAACCAGAGTACAGACTGCAATTGAGATAAGAGAAGTAGCGGAGCCGTATATTAGGCGTAGAGCTATAAGGCATTTAGAAAAAGGTAGAGTAGTAATATTTGCAGCTGGGACAGGAAGTCCTTATTTTACTACTGATACTGCAGCTGCATTAAGGGCAGCAGAGATTGGCGCTGATGTTATTTTTAAAGCTACGTCTGTTGATGGCGTTTATAATGCTGATCCCAAGCTAAATCCTGGTGCTGTAAAGTTTGATAAACTAAAATATATGGATGTGCTTAAAGAAGGTCTTTCTGTAATGGACACTACTGCAATATCTATGTGTATGGATAATAAAATACCTATAGTGGTGTTTAGTTTGCTTGAACCTGGCAATATAGAAAAAGCTCTAAAGGGAGAAAAGGTAGGCACGCTAGTTTATTAGATAATTTTTCAATTAACATCTGAAAAAAGGAGGTGTATTAATTGAATTCAAAAGAAATAGAACACTTAAGACAGAGAATGTCAAAAGCTGTTGATAATCTTTCAAAAGAGTTTGCTTCTGTAAGAACAGGAAGAGCATCTCCTGCTCTTTTAGATCACGTAAAAGTTGATTATTATGGAACCACTGTTCCCATCAAACAACTTGCGAATGTTTCGCAACAAGATGCAAGGACACTCCTCATAAACGTTTACGATAAGAATGCTCTTCAAGCAGTGGATAAAGCAATTAGATTATCTGATTTAGGACTTACTCCTCAAGTAGATGGGATGGTTTTGAGAATAGTGATTCCTACTCTAACTCAAGAGAGAAGGAAGGAGCTTGTAAAAGTTGTAAAAAAGATGGCTGAAGAGGCTAGGGTAGCTGTGAGAAACATAAGGCGAGACGAACTTGAAATTCTGGAGAAAAGAGCAAAAAATAAAGAGATTTCAGAAGATGATCTGAAGAGATTTAAAAACGAATTTCAAAAAATAACGGATTCTTATATTCAAGAAATTGATAAACTTCTTTCTAACAAGGAAAAGGAGATACTAAACGATTGATAGATGATATAGTATCCAAAATTAAATTTGATAATTCTGGCCTGGTTCCTGCTATTGTTCAGGATTTTTATACGTTAGAAGTTTTAATGATGGCGTATATGAACGAGGAATCCTTAAAAAAGACAATTGAAACTAACGAAACGTGGTTTTACAGCAGATCGAGAAAGTGCTTATGGCATAAAGGCGAGACAAGCGGTCATATCCAAAGGGTTAAAGAGATAAGAATTGATTGCGATGAGGACACTCTTCTTGTTTTGGTAGAGCAAGTTGGAGGAATTGCCTGTCATACAGGAAACAGAAGCTGTTTTTATAGGAAGATAGACAATAACAAATTAGTAGAAGCAAAGTCTAAGTCAGCTGTCTTGCCATATCTATTTTCTGTTTTTAAAGATAGAGAAGAAAGTCCAAAACCAGATTCATATGTTAGCAGACTACTTAACAAAGGAAAAAGCAGGATACTTCAAAAACTTGGGGAAGAAGCTGTTGAGGCAATTATAGCTGGTATGAAAGAAGATAGAAGTGAATTTGTTTACGAGATAACAGACCTATATTTTCATTTAGCTCTTTCACTTTATACCTTTGGTTTAAGCTTTGATAATATTTATGAAGAATTAATTAGAAGAAAGAAGGATGAGAAAAATGGATAAATCAGATAACAATAACATGGAGGAAAAGGTAGAAAACTTTATGCTTCCTCTTGATACAAAGCCTATTTCTACCTTAGCAGATTATGTAGTAATAAAAGCTTTGGCTGATGGGGTAATGATATCTGGTATGACAAGAGGAAAAGAAACAAAATTTCATCATTCTGAAAGAATTGACGCGGGCGAAGTGGTGATAGCGCAGTTCACTGATAATACTTCAGCAATGAAAGTAAGAGGTAAGGCAAAAATACTTACAAAGTACGGAATAGTATATTCAGGAATGCCCGAAAAGGAGTAGTCTCAATAAAATAATATCAATAAATAGTTATAATTATTAAATTTAAATTATTACGCCCTTTTTTCTAACTTTTGTAAATATTTGTCCAGGGCAACTATAGCAGCTATATAGGATAGTTCGCCTAATCCGCTTATTTGGCCAAGACAAACTGGTGCTATTACTGATGATTTTCTAAACTCTTCTCTTGCATGAACGTTTGAGAGATGTACTTCTATAACAGGGATAGTAATTGAGGCTATAGCATCCCTTATTGCATAGGAATAGTGAGTGAAAGCACCTGGATTAATTATAAAAGCATCATATGCATCGAAAGTCCTATGAATTTTATCTATAATATCGCCTTCATGATTTGACTGAAAGAAGTCTACTTTCATTTCAAGTTCCTTTGCGAAGTTTAATATTAACTCTTCCAAACCATGTAGAGTAATACTGCCGTAAATATTTGGTTCCCTAGTTCCTAACATATTAAGGTTTGGACCATTTATAACTAATATTTTCTTCATAATCTACCTCCTAAAAAATAATCATTCTTACTGCTAAAAACAAAAGGATAAAGGAAAATATCATCTCAAAAGATATAATAGCTTTGCAATGATTATACCCATGACATAATCATCCTGATAGCAACTATTACAAGTAAAATTCCAAACCCTTTTTTAAGCTGTTTGTTTGAAATTTTGTACATTAGTCTTGCACCAATCTGAGCTCCTATAATACCGCCTACACCTAAATATATGCTGTCACCTAAATTGTCAAATTTGTTTAATCCGTAAATCGCAGCTCCGACTATTACAGCAGGCACTATGGCGCCTACTGATGTAGCATGAGCATCCTTTTGATTAAATTTTGCAATTGAAATCAGTAAGGGAACAAATATTATACCGCCACCTATACCAAGCAATCCAGATGCCATACCCCCACACAGACCGATGAAGACTAGTAAAAGTTTGCGTTTGTTCAAACTGTTTCACCTCTTAAAATTATTTCAATATCATCCTTAAAGCAAAATAAAATAAAACTAAAGAAAATATTATTTTTAAAGCGTTTATAGGTATATACGGAATTATGCTGCTTGTAATAGATGCGCCAAGCACTGCTCCTAAACCAATCCAAATAGCGTCTTTTTTTAATCCTCCCTTCTTAAAATGTACCCATGCACCCATCAGGCTTATTGGCACTATTGCGGCCAGTGATATGCCTTGTGCCATACTTTGAGGAATAGACATAAGAAGCACCATTGCGGGTATCATCACAAGCCCGCCTCCAACTCCCATCATTCCGCTAACAATACCTGTAAAAAGTCCTATGACAAGAAATATTATAACGTTCACTTTAACACCATCCTTATACTCATTAATAAGAGAAAGACTCCAAACGCCTTTCTAAGCCATTTGTTTGAAAATTTGTACATTGCTCTTGAACCGATTTGAGCACCTAAAATGCCTCCTAAAGCCAGATAGATGCTGTCTGCAAGGTTGTTTAGGCCATTTACATTGTATATAAGAGCGCCTGCAATACCTGCAGGAATAATTGCGCCAAGCGAAGTGGCATGCGCCTCTTTTTGAGAGTATTCGGCATAGTTTGTTAAAAGAGGAACAAATACTAAACCACCCCCAATTCCAAGTAGTCCTGAAGCCAATCCTCCTAATATTCCAAAAATTATAAACTTCAACTTTTCTTTCATTTTCATACCCCTTTATTTAGTTAGCAGTTAAGTTAATATTTGAATTGCTGTTTTGCTGAAAAGTTTTTAAGATCTCACCTATCAGATAAAGTGAACCACAGACCACTATGTTTTCAAAAGGACAACGTTCTAAAATAAACATTTTTACTTCTTCGATATTCATATAAGTAAAATTAAGATTACTAAAGATCTTTTTGTAATCTTCTAAAGTCATTGTTCTATTCGATGGTACCTGAGTAAATATTATTTCTTTTGAAAACGGAATAATCTTATCTATCATATTTTCTGCATCCTTATCCTTTAAAATTCCAACAATAAAAATTGCTTTTTCATATTTCAAAATTTTTTCTAATGATTTACTTAAAGCTTTAAAACCTGATGGATTGTGAGATCCGTCGAGCAATAATAAAGGGCTTCTTTTAATTATTTGAAATCTTCCTGGCCAGCTAGTTTGCTCTATTGCCCTTTGAAATTTTTGATGTTCAAATCTTACATTAAGTAAATCTCTTAAAAAGATATAAGAAGTGACAAGAGCAGTCTTCATATTCTCTATCTGATAATCAGCTATAAGAGATGGTGTTATATAATCTGTTTCAAACTCATTAAAAATAAACTTTACTTTATTTGATTTAAATTTTGTTTTCACTTCGTCATCTGATAAAATTGGGTTTGAACCAATCAAATCAATATCTTCAAGTATTAGGTTAAGGGTTTCATTATTTTGTTTTGCAATAATTAATTTTTTATCTTTTCTAGAAATTTTTGTCTTTTCTTTTACTATTTCTTCTATTGTGTTTCCGAGATAATTTCTGTGATCGATATCTATTTTCGTTAACACGCTGATATCAGGTTCTATAGCATTTGTGGCGTCAAGTCTACCGCCTAAACCAACTTCAAGAATACAAACGTCAACTGAGAGTTTTTTGAATAAGTAAAGAGCTAATATTGTAAGAACTTCAAACTCGGTTAAGTTTAAGGTTTTTATCTTATCTTTTATTTCATTGAGTCCTTCAATTAAAACAGGATAGGGGAGGTTGTTCAAGTTAATATTGAATCTCTCGTTATATTCAATTAAATGAGGAGAGGTAAAAAGCCCTGTTTTTATACCATGTTCTACCAATATGTGTTGTATAAATTTAACTGTAGAACCTTTGCCGTTTGTCCCGCCGACTAGTACTGTTTTGTAAGGCAATTTATTTAATCCCAATAATTCAAGAGCATTTTTAACTCTTTCAAGGCCAAAATTCCAGTGTTCTACTGAAATAGTTCTGATTAAATTAATAAAATTTTTTTCACTCATTTTAAGAAACTTAATTTTCTTTCTAGGATTTCAATTGATTTTTTTTGGTTATCTAACTTTTCTTTTTCGGATTCTATTACCTCCTTAGGAGCTGAATTTAAAAAGTTAGGATCGCTTAACCTTTGTTCTGAAATTTCGGATTCTTTTAACAACTTTTGAAGATTTTTTTCTATTAATTCTCTGCTTCTTTCTTGCTCTTCCTTCTTCAGATATAATAAGACAGTAATAGAAGAGTCTCTTTCTATAGCGTACCCCTTTAAGTTTGTTGGTATTTCCGATGAAATTTTCGGATTTTCGGATTTTGTAAGAAAGCAATACTTTTCCATTTCAGAAATAAAGTTACTCTTAATATCATCTGACATAACTAAGATAGGTTCAGTTATATGATTTGGTGCAACCTTATATTCACTTCTTAATTTTCGTGTACATTTGGTAGCTTCAATAAGAGCATTCATATTTTTAAGTTTTTCTAAATTTAACGGATAATCAAACTTTTTCAAGGTTTCAAAGGTTATTGAACCCTTGTTTTCCGGCAATCTTCTATACAAATCTTCAGTAATAAATGGCATAAAAGGATGTAACATAATTAAAGATTGTTTGAAAACATAAAATAGCACTTTTATAGCTAGTACACTTTTAAAATTGTTATTTATTCTGAACTTGGTAAGCTCGATATACCAATCGCAAAATTCATCCCATATAAAATTATAAACTTCTGTAGAAGCTGCCGAAAAATTATATTCATCTAATTTTTGGCACAAATTTTTTATAACCGAGATTGATCTTGAAAGTATCCAAATGTCTTCAGGTTCCATATCATTAATATCTTCAATTGATATATTGTAGTTAGTAAAATATTTTTCGTATCCTAAAACGAATCTTGCTGTATTCCAAAGCTTGTTAGCGAAGTTACGCGCCCCTTTAACCTTTTCTTTGGACATCTTTATGTCTTGGCCAGCGGGGTTTGAAAGGCTAGCTAAAGAGAATCTCAGTGCATCTGCACCTGATTCTTCAATGATATCCATCGGATCAATGACGTTTCCAACAGATTTGCTCATTTTTCTGCCTTGAGAATCTCTTACTAAACCGTGGATTATAACATTTTTGAATGGCTCTTTACCAGTTAAAGCAATGCTCATCATAATCATTCTCGCTACCCAAAAATATATTATGTCAAAACCAGTAACAAGAACGCTTGTGGGGAAGAACTTTTTTAATTCTGGAGTATTATCTGGCCATCCCATTGTAGAGAAAGGCCATAGTGAAGAAGAGAACCATGTATCCAATACATCTTCATCCTGTCTTAAGTCGCTTGAATTACATTTTGGACACTTCTTTGGTTCGTCTTCAGAAACAATAATCTCATTGCAGTTGTTGCAATACCAAGCAGGTATCCTGTGACCCCACCAAATCTGCCTTGATATACACCAATCTTTTATATTTTCAAGCCAATCGAAGTATATTTTCTCCCATCTTTCTGGAAAGAATTGAATAATATCACTTTTTACTGCATCTATTGCTTTTTTTGCAAGAGGTGCACTTTTTACAAACCATTGTTCAGATACATAAGGCTCAATTACCGTTTTGCACCTGTAACAATGCCCAACTGTGTGTTTTAGATCTTCAACCTTCTCAAGAGATCCGATTTTCCTAAGAATATCTACAGATTTTTTTCTTGCAATTTCTCGATCTAAGCCCCTTAATTCACCAGCAATTTCAGTCATCTTTCCATCAGAATTGATAGCTATTAATACCTCAAGATTGTGATCTAAACCAATTTCAAAGTCTGTAGGATCGTGCCCAGGCGTTATCTTTAAAACTCCTGTGCCAAAGTCTGTTTCTACTCTTTCATCACAGATAATTTCTACTACTCTTTCAGACATTGGAACAATTACTTTTTTCCCTATTAGAGATTTGTATCTTTCATCTTTTGGATTTACAGCTACCGCTGTGTCTGCAAAAATAGTCTCAGGTCTTGTAGTTGCTATTGTAATGAACTGATCTGGATTTTCAAAGAATCTATATCTTACAAAATATAATTTGTCTTCTTTCTCTTCATGTTCTACTTCTAGATCTGCTAAAGCAGTAGAGCATCTAGGGCACCAATTTATTATTCTTGTACCTTTATATATCAACCCCATATTGTAAAGTGTTACAAAAGCTTTTTTTACAGATTTGGAGAGCACCTCGTCCATTGTAAACCTTTCTCTATCCCAATCACACGAAGCGCCTAAAGACTTTAATTGATTAATAATTCTTTGCCCATATTGTTCTTTCCATTCCCATACCTTTTCTACGAACTTTTCTCTACCAAGCTGATGTCTGGTAATGCCTTTCTTTTGTAACATTTTTTCAACGACGTTTTGGGTGGCTATACCTGCATGATCTGTTCCTGGTAGCCATAACACTTCGTACCCTCTTAACCTCTTATACCTGCAAATTATGTCTTGAAGCGTATCATCAAGAGCATGCCCTAAGTGTAGAGACCCTGTTACATTTGGCGGGGGTATTACTATGGAAAAAGCTTTTTTGTCAGAATTTACATCAGCATGATAAATATGATTTTCTAGCCAAAAATTTAATACTTTTTGCTCTGTAATGTTGTGTTGGTATGTTTTGTCCATAGAATTTTTACTCCTTCTTTATTAGTTTTACTTATTTTAAATAATTTACAATGGTTTGTAAAATTTTAAAAAAAATTTACCAACGGATATCAAAATTTCGTTATAAAATTGATGGCTTATTTTTATAATAAGCTTTATTTATTAATGTATAAGTAAAACTGCGTTATTAGTTAATTTTATAAATATTTTAACCTATCTATATTAATTTAATGGCTTTAAATAAAGCTATTTTAATAATTAAATTAATTTTTTAGTGAAAATTGAATAATTATATTTTTATTTTTAATTGTTTAAATCACAATTGACACTAGTATATCAGTAGTTTAAACTTAATTTAGGACGGTTTTTATAAAATCTCAAGGAGGGATGAGTATGAGTGCTAGCGGGGAAGATGCTCTTAAAATTGGTGTCTACGTATGTCATTGCGGTGAAAATATCGCAGGTGCAGTAGACGTCGAAGCGGTCAGAAAATTTGCTGAATCTTTACCCAACGTTGCCATTGCAAGAGATTACATGTTTATGTGTTCTGACCCAGGGCAGGAGTTAATCAAAGAAGACATTAGAAATGGTGTTGTAAACAGAGTTGTTGTTGCTGCGTGTACGCCCAGAACTCACGAACCAATCTTTAGAAAAGCTGTAGCAGATGCAGGCTTAAACAAGTATTTCTTTGAAATGGCTAATATTAGAGACCAGGATAGCTGGGCACACTGGCATGACAAAGCAGGGGCTACAGAGAAAGCAAAAAAATTGGTTGCAAGTGCTGTAGCTAAAGTAAGATTAGCTGAACCTTTAGAAGATTCTTATGTCGATGTCACAAAAGCTACTCTCGTGATTGGGGCGGGTGTATCAGGCATTTTTGCTGCTCTTGATATTGCCAATATGGGCTATAAGGTTTATCTACTTGACAGGCAACCCTCAATTGGCGGAAATATGGCAAAACTTGATAAAACTTTCCCTACAAACGATTGTTCAGCATGTATTTTGACTCCAATAATGGTTTCGGCTGGAACGCACCCAAATATTGAACTTCTGACTTATTCAGAAGTGGAATCAATAGATGGATCTATAGGAAATTTCAAAGTTCTTGTGCGTAAAAAGCAGACCTATATTGATTGGGATAAATGCACTGGTTGTGGTGCTTGTGTAGAGGCCTGTCCAGGCAAAGTAGATAATGAGTTTAATGAAAATATGGACAAAAGAAAGGCCGTATATATTGAATTTCCTCAGGCTGTGCCCAAAAAGGCAGTGGTAGATATAGATCACTGTTTGAACTGTGCAGCCAGAACTATTGGAACTCAACCAAAAACTCATCCAAAAACGGGAGAGCCAATTTTGGCTCCTTGTGAAAAGGCGTGTCCAACTGGTGCATGCGATAGATCTAAACCATGGGATCCTAACGGTCAAATAATTGAAATAAAAGTTGGCACGATTATCGCAGCAACTGGATTTAAGGCTATGGACAAGACTCCATTCAAAGAGTATTCTCCTCAATCGCCTAATGTACTTACTTCGCTGCAGTTTGAAAGAATACTTTCTGCTACTGGTCCAACGGAAGGCGAACTTCTTAGACCATCTGACAATCAGCATCCCAAGACAGTTGCATTCATTTCATGTGTGGGTAGCAGAGATAAGAATTATCATCGCTATTGTTCCAAAGTTTGTTGTATGTATATGTTAAAAGAGGCAAGATTAATTAAAGAGAAATATCCAGATCTTAACGTCTATATATTCTTTATCGACGTGCGTACTGCAGGTAAGGATTTTGAGGAATATTATACTTACTGCAGAGAACTTGGTATCAGAGTGATAAGAGGCCGTGTGGGAGGGGTAGACGAGTTACCAGGCGATCGTTTGCGCGTGCGCGCATATGACGTTGATATGGGAGCTCCTGTGGAATTAGAATCTGATATGGTTATTCTTGCTACAGCAATCGAGCCTCCACCTGGAATAGAAGAGCTTGGAAGAAAGCTTGGAATACAATGTGGTGGAGAAGGGTTCCTAAAAGAATTACATACTAAGCTCTATCCTGTAGAGACCTCAGTTAAAGGGATCTACATCGCTGGCTGCGCTCAAGGGCCAAAAGATATTCCAGAAAGCGTATCTCAAGCTAGAGCAGCAGCTGCAGCAGCAGCAGTGCCATTGACTGCAGGCAGAGTTGTAGTAGAGCCTTTAATTTCTGAGGTTAACCCTGACAAATGTAGCGGATGCGGTATATGTCTCCCGCTTTGTCCATACTCTGCTATTAGTTGGAAGGAATATGGTGATAAGAAGAGGGCGCACATAGACCCAGCACTTTGTACAGGATGTGGGGTATGTGCTTCAGCATGTCCTTCTAGGGCAATAACTTTGCACGGCTTTACAACTGAACAAATTGAATCACAAATAGAGGCCCTTACTTTTTAAAAAATGAGGAGGTGAACGGTAATGGCAGTAACTGAGATCCCTAAACTTACAGATAACATCGAAGCTTTAGTCTCAGAAATTAATCCTGATAAATGTAGTGGATGTGGTGTTTGCTTGCCATTATGTTCTTACTCTGCTATTACCTGGATAGAATACAAGGGCAAGAAGAGGGCGCACATAGACCCAGCACTTTGTACAGGATGTGGGGTATGTGTGGCTGCATGTCCTTCTAGAGCAATAATTTTAGAGGGCTTTACTACTGAAGAAATTGAATCTCAAATAGAGAATTTGACTTTTTAAGGAGGTGAACGTTAGTGGCTGAAGCAATAGAAGTTCTTAATATTTCAGAGGGTGAGCTAGGTTTTTCTGATGAGATAATGAAACTTGGAGCAGAGGAATTATTGGATTGTATCCAGTGCGCTAAGTGTGCCGCTGCGTGTCCAATGGTTCTTGCGGGCTTTGAATTTTTTAATAAACGTATTATTCAGTCAATTCTAATAGGTCAAAAGGAGATCTTGCTTGACGATAGCTCGATCTGGGCTTGTCAAGCATGCAATAGATGTACTGAGGTATGCCCAAGAAAGGTAGAGCCTTTCGGCGTGGTTATGGCAATGAGGCGTTCTGCAATTAGAGAGTTTGCGTTGCCAACCCTTGCAGTAGAAGGCTTAAAATCCCTATATGATGTGGGTCATGCTGTATACTTTTCTAACGCAGGGGAAATTAGGAAGAAAATAGGTTTGCCGGAAAAGCCTCCTACAACGGCAAGTAATGCACAGGCTCTAAAAGAACTAAGAATTCTAATGAACAAGTCAGCCTTGTCTTCGTTGGGAATTATTCCAATGGATTCAGGTTTATCTGATGTCACTTGTTGTGAGGTGTAGCCGATGAAAGTAGGATTTTTTATAGGATGTAATACCGCATTTAATAGACCAGATCTAGAAAAGGCATTTCGTTTCGTTTTAAATGCTCTTAACGTTGAAATTGACGATCTGGATGGCCAATCCTGTTGTCCAACCTGGGGGACAATGCCTTCTGTTGACGAGGCTGGTTGGTACGCTTTAGGTGCACGTAACTTTATAATTTCTGAAGAAAAGAATGTTGATATGGTTACGGTTTGTGGCAGTTGCTATGGGAGCTTGTCTGAGACTAAATATAAACTAGATAAAAAACCAGAACTTAAAGAAAAAGTTAACGAGATGCTTAAGGCAATTGGAAAAGAATATAAGGGAACTACAAGAATTAGACTTGCAACCAACTTTTTGTACAACGAAATAGGCATTGAGAGAATTAAAAATGCATTGAAATATAATTTAGAGGGAGTGACTATTGGTGTTCAACCAGGTTGTCATTCACTTTGGCCAAGTGAAGCATATTTAGAGGGGGAAAGGGATCCATTTCATCCAGTTATGCTAAGGGAGTTGTGTGAAGCATTGGGAGCTTCTGCTCCTTATTATAGTCGCATTATAGATTGTTGCGGAATGGGAGGAATGCGTTCTACAAACGTTGAGGCTTCCTACAAGTTGGTAAAAACTAAACTTGATTCTATGAAAGATGAAATAAAGGCAGATCTTTTGGTTACAGGATGCAGCTCTTGCTTAATCCAGTTTGACACTGCTCAGGCTCCTATGAAGAAAGATAAGATGATTGATTATGAGATACCTTCTGTTCACTATGTACAGTTATTGGCTCTTTGTTTGGGGGCGGATCCGCAGCAGGTTGTAGGACTTAGCACAACGGATCTGAATGGAATATTAGGAAAGCTAAAGAAGATAAATTAGTATTATGGAGGTTCAATAAATTATGAGCGAATGGACGCCTAACTTAATAGTTTTTGCATGTAACTGGTGTACTTATCAGGGGGCTGATCTTGCAGGAAGCTTGCGTTATGATTATCCAGCAAATATAAAGATAATACGAGTCCCTTGTAGCGGTAGGGTAGAACCTGAATTTGTGGTGGAGGCTTTTAAAAGAGGGGCTGATGGAGTCTTTATTGGAGGATGTCACCCAGGAGACTGCCATTACAAAGAGGGAAATTATAAAGCTATAAGGAGATTCGATCTGTTAAAACGTATTCTTATTGACATGGGGATAGAGAAAGAAAGATTTCAATTAGAATGGATTTCTGGCTCTGAGGGGAAGAGATTTGCTGAAGCTATGACTGCTTTTGAAAAGAACGTTAGAGAGTTGGGACCCTGCAAAGTGAAGGAGGGAGTGTAATGGCAGATAAGAAACTTAGATTAGCCGTTTTGATGGCAGGAGCCTGTGGCGGATGCGATATGGCTATAGTTGATATCTCAGAAACCCTTGTAGACGTGCTGCCCTCTCTTGAAGTAGTGTTTTGGGCGCCTACAGTTGCCGATGTAAAATACAAAGACTTAGAGGCAATGCCCGATAAATCGGTTGATGTGGGACTAATTTCTGGTATGATTCGCTTAAGCGAACATGAACATATGTCTAAGGTTATGAGAGCAAAATGCAACGTGGTTGTTGCTTATGGAGCATGCGCTTCGATGGGTGGAATTCCTGGTATGGCGAATATGCACACAAAAGAAGATATATTCCAAACTGCATATTTTGACACCTTTAGTACCGACAATCCAGATGGTGTAACCCCTCAACCTCAATATCTTATGGATGGAAAGTATGATCTGACACTGCCTGAATTTTATCCTTATGTAAGGCCTATTCAGTCAGTGATTGATGTTGATTACTTTATTGGAGGATGTCCACCCCATCATTCTGTGGTACTAAATGCCCTTGTCGCTATTTTGAAAGGTGAACTGCCTCCTAAAGGTTCATGGATAACTAATGGCAAGGCTGTGTGTGATGTTTGTCCGAGAAATCCAAGGAATACAGATGAAAAGAGAGAGACGGTAAAAGAAGTTAGAAGGACAATAGAAGGAGATCCAGATGAAAATAAGTGCCTGCTTCAGCAGGGTTATATGTGTCTGGGACCTATTACTCAGGGAGACTGTGGGGCTCTTTGTACTAAAGTAAACATTCCATGTGCTGGTTGCGGCGGACCAATACCTGGAGTAAAAGACTTTGGATTGAGAGCAATAAGCGCTATAGCTTCAATACTTGATAATGAAGAGCTGGTAGAGCAAATACCTAGCCCAGTAAAATTGTTCTATCGTTACTCGCTTCCTTCGTCTATGTTGGGCAAAAAAGTAAAAAAGGCATAGAGATGATACTTATTAATTATGAAGTATATCCCATAGTTTTCTTGATGAGGGAAACAAAAACCTATATTTCTGTACCTAAGGGGGGAAGATAGGTGGACTTTTCGGGAATCTTAAGCTTTTTCCACGGTGGACAGAAAAGTAAAGAAGGAGTGAGAAATGATATGGGTTTGACAAAGATTGAAATTAATCCTATGACTCGTCTTGAGGGCCATGGCAAAATAAGCATATTCTTAGACGAGAAAGGAAATGTAGATAACGCTTTCTTTCAGGTAGTTGAGCTTAGAGGATATGAGCGTTTCGTGCAAGGGATGCCAATAGAAGAAGTTCCAAGAACAGTTTCAACTATTTGTGGAGTATGTCGTGCAGTGCACTTCACTGCTTCTATGAAGGCATCCGATGGAGTTTATAATGTAGAGCCCACTCCTACAGCCCGTAAGATTAGAGAGTTATTCTTCAACGCGCACTATGTGGAAGATCACGCTGCAATATTATATGCTCTTGGTTTTCCCGATTTTGTAGTAGGTCCAACGGCTAATCCTGCTGAGAGAAATCTTATAGGCTTAGTTAATGCTGTTGGTGCTGAAACTGGAAAATTAGTTTTGAAGAAAAGATATGCAGCAGTTAAAATTTTGGAGATGCTAGGTGGCAAACCTATACATCCAGTTGCAGCTCTTCCAGGTGGCTGGTCAAAGAGGGTAACTCAAGATGAAAGAAAAGAAATAATGGCTCTAGCAGAAGAAATGGTAGAGTTGGGTCAACTAACCTTGAAGATTTTTGAAGATGTGGTTCTTAAAAACCCTGAATATGTAAAGCTGGTTACAGGAGATGTATATAAGGTAGTTACCAATTATCTTGGTTCTGTAGATGAAAACGACAAAGTAGCCTTTTATGATGGCACGCAGAAATTTATAGATACAAATGGTAAAGAGATTGCAAGGTTTAAGGGTAAAGAATACCTTAACTATATTTCCGAAAGAGTTCTACCATGGAGTTACCTGAAGATGCCGTATTTGAAACAAAAAGGTTGGAAGGGTGTGGTTGATGGACCAGATACAAGCCTTTATAGTGTTGGTCCGCTTCCAAGACTGAATGTGGCAAGTGGAATGCCTACCCCATTGGCTCAGCAAGCCTACGAGAAGATGTTTGACGTTTTTGGACACAAACCCGTTCACAATATTATGGGTTATCACTGGGCAAGAGCTATAGAGCTTCTTTGCGCTGCTGAAAATATTCGCGAAATAGCTAAAGATGAATCTTTGTGCAATCCAGATGTAAGGTCAAAGTTAGGACCTGCATCTGAAGGGGTAGGGATAGTAGAAGCTCCAAGAGGCACGTTAATCCATCATTATGTAACTGATGAAAAGGGTATTGTAGAAAAGGCAAATCTTATTGTAGCCACAACGCACAATAAAGGTCCAATAAATGTAGCTGTAAAGCGTGCTGCACAAAACTTCATTAAGAATGGAGTAGTGAATGAAGGATTGCTTAATATGGTAGAGTTAGCTTATAGGCCATATGATCTTTGTCTTGCTTGTGCTACTCATGCGCTTCCAGGCAGAGACCCCTTGCAGATAGACATATACGATTGCGAAGGCAAACTGTATAAGACACTTAAGAATTTTTAAGAGATAATTTAGGTAGGTAATTGTTTTGGATTTTGACAAAAGGAGTATTGAAAGAAAAGGCAAAACAGTAGTCTTAGGTATTGGCAATCCTGTGCTAAGTGATGATTCAGTGGGAATTAAAGTGGCTAAAAAGTTAGAGGGCTTAGTGGATACGCATATTTTGATGACTACTGATTTTGATGTATTAGATGCGCTATATGGATATGAAAGAGCATTTATTATTGATGGGATACGCTTAGGGGATGCTCCGGGCACCATAAAGGAGATATCCCCTAAGGATTTGTCGCATACTCTTACATATTCTGGATCTCATAATATATCTCTATCATCAACGTTAAAGATTGGGATGGAAATTCTGGGTAATGATATGCCAAAAGACATAAGGATTTTTACTATAGAACTCTTAGATACAGAAACATTTGGAACGGATTGCACTCCTATGGTACAAAAGGCAATTGATGAGGTAGTAAAAAGAATTGTAAGCTTGCTTAATAATTCTGAAAGGAATAAAGTTTAAAGAATTTAGACAGCTCTAAAATAAACTGGTACTATGCTGCAAGAAATTTGAAAGCATAGTGCCAGTTTATTTTTTTAAAATATAACTTTAATTTTTGACTTTATTAAAATAAGCTTTTAGTTTATCTGATATCAAGCCAAATTCAAAAAAAATGTTTAGACTGAATTTTCAGTAAAATATGAAAATAATAATTTTTTTAATAATACATTGAATTAATGTGATAAAATAAATTTTCTATAGACATCACTTCAAACAAAGGAGGTAACATTGAGCCAATTTATGATCTATTTTGCGTGGTTTTCTGTAATATGTTTTTTTCTTGGATCTTTCATTAAGTTACTAAAGATCAACAATATGCCCTTACATTTAAGGGCAGAGCTATATCCAGTAGCTCACGATCCAAACCACAGTTATGGTGGTAGTTATATGGAAGAGGCAAACTACGTTGAAGAGTCTAAAAAGGGGCTAAAGCATATATGGGTAAACGATATAATCGAAATTCTTAAAGAAGTTCTTTTCTTGAGTAGGGTAAAAGAATACAATATTTATGGTCTTTGGTTTCCCTCTTTACTTTTGCATTGGGGATTGTATTTGTTATTTGGTTGGATTTTCTTATCAGTACTTTCTATTTTTTGGCCTTTTTATTATTTAATACAGTTATCAAGCATTTTGGGTATTGTATCAGGAATATTTGGAACTTTAGGATCTTTCCTTTTGATTTTAAAGAGGATATTTTCGGAAGAATTAAGATTTTATACTACACCCTTGGATTTCTTCAACCTGTTTTTGCTTTTTGCTATGTTTGTTGCCACATTATCTGTTTTTTTGTTCGATGTTAATCACGATATTTTAAAATATTTAAACTCTATTATCACTTTTAAATATTCACACGTATCCTTGTTGGTAACTGTTCAATTTTTTTTGTTTCAGTTTTTCCTATTATATTTTCCATTTTCGAAATTTATGCACGCTCCAATAAAGTATTGGACATGGCACGCTATTATGTGGGATGATGCTCTGAATATGAAAGGAAAAAAAATTGATTTAATTCTTCAAGAACAACTAAAATACAAACAGTTCTGGTCTGCTCCTCATGCTATTCCTGGCGCGTCGTGGGCTGAGGTAGCTACTAATCTTAAAGTAGAAGAAAGGGGAAATAATAATGGCAATAAAAAGACCGCCATTTAGAGATATATCAAAAGATCTTAACGAACCCATGGCTCCTATCGAAATGGATGACTTGATAGATATTCTAGGTATAGATAAAAATGAAGAAACTCCACTTGAGCCAACCAGCGATAAAATAAAAAATACATATGATTGGTATCTAGATGGTCATATAGCACTAAGTAATTTGTACCCGCCCAAAACTAAAGAAGAAGAGAACGAGATCGTCAGAAAATTTTTAAGTGGTTTTGAGAAGCTTTTAGATCCGAAAAATAATTGGACTATGTTGCAAATTTTGAAAACTGGTTTGGATTATTGCGTAAGATGCCAAACCTGTTCTGAAGCATGTCATGTGTTTATCGCTAGCGGAAGACAAGAAATTTATAGACCGACTTATCGAATAGAAATACTAAGGAGAATATACAAGAAATATTTTACACCTGAGGGCAAGCTTTTAGGATCTTTTGTAGGTGCTGATGTAGATCTTAATTGGAAAACTATATATAGATTGGCAGAATTAGCTCATAGATGCAATCTTTGTAGAAGATGTGCACAAAGATGTCCTGTTGGTATAGATAATGGTTATCTTGCAAGAGAAATTAGGGTTCTTTTAAGCCAAGAATTGGGAATTTCTCCGGTTGAAATATTGGAGAAGGGTTCTCGGTTACAACTAACAATTGGTTCTTCTACCGGGCTTTCACCGATGGCGCTAAAGGACTATTTAGAGTTTGTTGAAGAAGATACATATGAAAAAACAGGAATTAAGATTAAATTCCCCATTAATAAGAAAGGTGCTGAAATATTACTGCTTCATAATGCGGGTGAATTCGTTTCATGGCACGAAAATCCAGCTGCATTTGCTATATTATTTGATGCTGCCGGTATAAGCTGGACTATATCTGATGAACCAGTTGGATACGATAACGTTAACTATGGCCTTTGGAACGATGATATTGAAGCTGCAAGGGTAGTTTTGAGACAAGCAAAAATTGGGAAAGACCTAGGCGTTAAAAGAATAGTTATTGGAGAATGTGGACACTCTACAAAGGCATTTTGCGTTATTGGGGATAGAATTTTAACAGGGGATCTTGCTAGCTCAGAAATTTCAAGAGAATCTTGTTTGCCTTTATTTTGGGAGATTTATAAGAGCGGTGCTATAAAATTTGATCCATCAAAGAATAACTTTCCGGTTACTCTCCATGATCCATGTAATATAGTAAGAAATATGGGAATAGTTATGCCACAAAGAAAAGTCCTTAGCGCAATTGCTCCACAATGGAGAGAAATGCATCCAAATGGTGTCTATAATTATTGCTGTGGTGGAGGATCCGGATTTGCTATTATGCAGGGTTTGAACTTCCCTCAATGGAGAAATAAGGTTTCATCGCGAATGAAACTGAATCAAATTTTAAA